>JALRLA010000178.1 GCA_023254645.1 Bacteroidia bacterium | reverse complement strand
ATAACGATGCCGCTGAAATAAATAAAATAGTGGTCGGTTCTTTTCTTAAAAGCGGAGAAAAAGTTTTCTCAATTGCTCCTTCGGCCTGTCTTCTTGGCAAGAAATCAAAGGTTTTTGATGACCTCCCAAAGCCCCATGTAGGCCCTTTGGCGGTAGTCGCTGAGCAAACGAGCCCCAGCTTTCTCCATGAGTGGCCCTCCCCAAGCTACAATCTCCATGTCGGGTCGTTGCAGCTTTAATTCGGTGACCAAATGGCTACCGTGCAAATCGCCACTGGCTTCACCGGCTAGGAGAAAAAGTTTCATCAGAATCTTTGAACCTCAATGAAAACGGCCCATAAGGTGCAGACAATGCTAGCTATCATCCATCCGCGGTTGAAATACAACAACTCGTCTTTGCGAATCAAGAGGAAGAACAAGCCGATATTGGTGGCAATTCCCAATTGAAACATGCTGTTGTAATACCATTCCATGTGGCTAATGGCCCAAAGAAAGTTGCCAAAGTGAACGCCTTGAGCAGCGGCAACCCCGGCGCCAATAAGTGGAGGTGCCATCAGGCCCAAGATGAGGCCCAGAATGAATTGGGGAATATTGAATTTCATCATATGCGGTCCAAACCCCATTGATTCAGGGTTCCTATGCGATTGTGATCGGTAAGGTCAAATTGGGTAGGTACGACGGAGGCATAGCCTTGACTCAAAGCGTATTCATCGGTGTCTTGGCCATGGTCTTCGTTTATGAATTGACCGGTCATCCAATAATAGTTGCGACCGAAAGGATCGACTCGTTTGTCAAAGTCTTCCTTCCATTTGGCCGAAGCTTGGCGGCATACTTTGATGCCTTTGATATCACCTCTGGGCATATTGACATTCAACAAGGTTCCATAGGGAAGTTCGCGGTTGAGGTATTCGGTTACCAATTTGCGAATGATGGCTTTGGCGGGTTCAAAATCGGCTTCCCAAGCATAATCACACAAGGAAAAGCCAATGGCTTTCATGCCATCGATAGAGGCTTCTACGGCGGCGCTCATGGTGCCACTGTAAATGACATTGATGGAGGCGTTGCTGCCGTGATTGATACCGCTGAGCATGATGTCAGGGCGGCGATCCAGGAGTTTGTCTATAGCGATTTTTACGCAGTCAACGGGAGTGCCGCTGCACTGATAAGTGCGCAAGCTATGCTGTTGATGGGGTACGCTGCAGTCGAAGTTGTGTGTTTCAACCAGTCGAATGGGTTGGTTGATGGTGATGGCATGTCCCATGGCACTTTGGGGTTTGTCAGGGGCTACCACCAAAACATCACCGAATTCTAAGGCAACCTCTACAAGGGCGCGAATACCCGGTGCGGTGATGCCGTCGTCATTGCTAACCAATATCAAGGGGCGAAGACTCATGAAACAAAAGTAGGCAATACCGAAAGCAAAAAGGGCTCCCATTTGGGAGCCCTTTTTGTAGAGTCATAGAAATTTTAGAAGATGTATCGAGCACCCAACTGCATGGCCCAAGTGGAACTTGTGCTTACGATATCACGGAAGCTACTAGTTGCCAATTGGTTGTTTACCAAGTTGAAGTTGTAAGTATTGTCAGCCGAATTGTATTTCAAAACAGCTCCGTTGTTTACGGTCAACATTTGGCGAACGCCCCAGCTGCTGTTCAGCAAATTACCGACGTTCAAGATGTTGGCGCTCAATTGCAACTTGTGGTTGTTTCCTTTGATGTTCTTGGCGATATCTTGGTAAATGGCCAAATCCAATTGGTTTAACCAAGGCATGATGGCTTGATAGCGCTCGGTGTATTCACCAACGTGCTGGCTCAAATAAGGATCTTGAGCAACGAAAGCATCCCAAGCGGCGGCCTGCTCAGAGGCAGAAGCAATGACGTCACCCGCTGAGTTTTTGATGTCTTTGAAGTTGATGTCAGAACCTTTGTGTACGAAGATCAAATCGTTGGTCAAGCCATCGTTGTTGATATCGTTGCTGTAAGTATAGTTGTAACGACCCTGGTTGTACCCTTCATATACCACTGAGAATGTGGTAGCCAACATGTCGTTCCATTCTTTTTTATAGGATAAACCACCCACCAAACGATTGGGCGTAGAGTATTGAGAAATTCCCAAAGCAGGAGTGTTTTGATTGGTCATGCCTCCGATGGCGTTGTTGCTCCAAGCGGAAGCCGCTTGAGAACCGGGGTTAGCGGTGATGTCATAGGTGTTGTTCATGGAGTAGCTCAAGAACGCATTCATGCCGTTATCCCAAGTTTTGGAAGCGGTAGCAGAAATGCTCAAGCCGTGACCTTGGTTGGTGTTTGCCAATACCATGGCGTTGCGAACGGAACCAGTGTAAGAACGAGAGGAGCGATCTTTATAGGCTTCCACTTCATAATCGGTTCCAGTGAAGAAGGTAGTATCGCCTCCTTTGAAGTTGGCATCGAATTGGTAAATGTCATTCACAGATTTGCTGTAGATTACATCGGCCGTGAAGTCGATGTCGCCGGGAAGCTTGGTGTCGATGCCAAAGCTTGTGCGCCATACCTGTGGGAACTTGAAGTTTTGGTCAACCAAGGCAAAAGAAGCACCGTTGGGCAAGTTGGCTGGCGTTTGGGGCAGGTTGGCTACATAAGCATAAGGGTCAGCATTGAATTGAGATACACCAGCGGCATCCAAGGCAGCTTTGTTGGTCAATTCAACAGTGGCTTGCAAGCCATAAGCATTGGTGGGCTGGTTGGTGTACCAAACGAATGGCAAACGACCGGTGAAAATACCTGTTCCGCCACGTACAACCAGAGACTTGTCACCCTTCACGTCGTAGTTGAAACCTACACGGGGAGAGAACAACAAGCTGGCTTCAGGCCATTTGGCAGGATTGTACAAGTAGTCTTCACCTGTGGGGGATTTGAAGGTGGCTGAGTCGTAATATTTGGAGAAACCGTCGTTGGCCAAAGGCGTAGTGAGGTAAACGGGGCGGTCAACGCGAACACCAGCCGTAACTTTCAAATTGCGGTTTACACGGTATTCGTCTTGAGCATATACAGCCAACTGACCAAAACCCAATTCAGCGACAGGGTTTTTCTCACCGTTGTAGCCGTAGGTTACGGCATATACGGAAGGTTGCATGTCGTTCAGGAACTGATTCAATGAATCGTAGCGGTAGTAACTGGTACCGTAGCGCAAAAAGCTGTTTCCAACATACATGTTGTCGTAGGCAACACCCGCAGTAACGGTGTGCTGATTCAAGTTCATGGTGATGTTGTCAATGATAGAGGTAGTGTTGTTGACTACTTTATTGTTCCAAGAGAACAATTCGTATCCGAAGGCGATGTATTGGTCGCCATCTTTTTTGATGTCAACAAAGGGGAAAGGCTCTGAACCGCTGTTGCGAGCATCGGTAACATTGGTGCGGGTAACCAACAGTTGGTTGTTTATGCGCTTGTTCAAGTTGCTCTTCAACTCCAAAGAAATAGACCCAACAGTATTCAAGAAACCGTACAAGGTATTTTCGTAGCTCATGGCGTTTTGAGACCAGCGGTTAGATGAAGAACGAGGATTTGGAGCTGATCTGCCATTGGTTACCTGTTGGTTGGTGTTTTCTACATAATTGTAGCGAGCCGTCAATTTGTGCTTGTCGCTCAAATTCCAATCCAAGCGGCCCAGAATCTTGTAGTTGGATACTGAGAAGTTGCCCAAACCAGCATAAGCGCCAGTCTCGTACCCGTATTTGTCTTTCAAATGCTGTTGAACAGCAATTAAATCGCTTTCCAAAACACGAGACAAATTGGGGTTAGTGGGGTCAGAATTGGCGTTGGTTGGCTCCCATAATAAACCTGGGAAACTGCGCTCTTCTTGCTCATAGCTTAAGAAGTAGAACAGCTTGTCTTGCTTAATGGCACCGCCCACGCGAAAGCCCAAGATGTTGGATGTAGATTCAGGGATGTTGGTCAATTCAACATCTCCAATTTTGTTTCCATTGAAATTCTGGTTGCGAACAAAGGAATAAATGGATGCAGAAGTAACGTTTGAACCGCTCTTTGTGATTGCGTTCACGCCAGCACCGGTGAAGTTGCTTTGACGAACGTCAAATGGGGAAACGTTTACTTGAACGGCTTCGATGGCGTCCAATGAAATGGGTTGGGCATCACCGCCAGGCATGTTGTTGGTACTCAAACCAAAGTTGTTGTTGAAGTTGGCACCGTCAATGGTGATGTTGTTCATGCGGCCATCGCGCCCGTTGAATGAACTATTGCCGCCAGCTTGAGGAGTCAGACGAGTGAAATCGTTAATGGAGCGGCTGATGGTTGGCAACGTGTTCAGGGTTTGGCCGCTGATGTTGAAGCTCGCGCCCGTTTGAGTTCCTTTGCGGTTTCCTGTAATGGTCACTGCGCCGATGCTACCTCCGTCTTGGGACATGTCTACGTCCAAGCGGTACGTTTCACCCAACTGCAAGTAAACATTGTTAATGGTGACAGATTTGCCGCCAGCTTCAGTTACAGTCACGGTGTACGGACCTCCTGCTTGTAGGTTGGATAAATCGTAAACACCTCCCGTTCTAGACTCGCCAATGTATTTGGCGTTGGTCGTTGTGAGAACAGCAGAAATGCTGGCACCTTCCACACTGCTAGTGCCATTGCTGATGACACCACCCATGTGAGCTGTTGTAACTTGAGCCCAAGCAGTCATACTTGAGGCAAGAGTCAACAGTACTAATCCTAGTTTTTTCATAAAAATGGTTTTATAGTTTGACGCAAAAAAAAGCTTGTTAATCAATGCTCTAATGAACAAATTCTCAACAAATTGTTATGCCGCAACTAGTTGGCTGTGTAATTCGCAAATAAATTAGAGGCTTGATAACATAGTTCGTCTTGGTTCAGAGAAATATGCGTTTGAGTGTTTTACCTTTAAAAACTCAACAATAACAGTGAGTAAGTCGATTTGTAAATATTTGGTTGGGCTGATTTTGGGTCTCATTTCCCAAACGGCATGGTCTTTTACCGACCAGCAGAAACATTCGGTATTGCTGAATTTTCAGACTTTTTTCCTGTCTGAATTCGGTCATACTGCTCAGGTTTCTTTGATTGATGTGATCGAAACAGGCGATTCTCTGTTGATTAATCCCAATGGAACGCATTATGTGTATTCCTATAAGAGCACTCGTCCTGGATTTTTGCGTTTGGATCAATCCACCTTTCATGGTCACAATTTTGGAAGAAAATTATTTTGGTTCGACAAGCATTTATACGCATTGGGTGGTTATGGTTTTTGGGCTGATCATTCCAAACTCATTCGCTTCAATTGGATCACTAGAGAATGGGATCTGATTCTCACAAAAGGGCCCTCTCCAGGAGGGAGCCCATTGTTGTGTTTTGAACGAAACGACTCGCTGTTTTGCATTCGAAGTATATATAGAGGCCGCGATGTTGATTTTCCTCGCATCGTTAGCCAAATGTGGGTGCTTGATTTGCATAATTTGCAATGGGCCAGTTATGCATTTGATCCAAACATTGGTTTGGAGTCTTCTGATTATCGTTTGTCTGCTGAGAATGAAAATTGGTTCGTTGGAACCACGATGCCCAGATCTCAAGAAGTCATAGTAAATAAAAAAACCGGTAAATTCTATTTGAATAACAGTGGGCCGCCATTAATGGCCATACCAGAACTTGGGCTTACAGGCGTGAATTTGATGAACAATGAAAAGGCGATGTCTTACATAATGGGAGATAGTCTGATCATTCTATACGAAGATTCGCTTCCGTATGTTCGAGCCGATTTGTCCACTTTTGTTTATGAGTACTGTAGAGAGGAGAACGTAGATCTGAATGATCTGAATAGCTCATTAAACCCTGGAAATGATGGAATGGACCAGTTGTCTTTTGTCTCCGAACGATTGGTGTATTGGTTGGGGTTGCTTCTTCTGCTGTTTTTGTATGTCATAGAAAAGCGGTTCAATCTTAAAGTAAACAAAAGAGAATTTCAGTTCAATCAAGGATTTGTTGATGGCAAGTCGCCCTTAGTCTTGTCGCCAGAAGACGAAATAGCCATTCGGATACACAATAAAGGGAGTCGGCAGTATAGTCAAGATGAATTGGATGATCTATTTCACATCCAAGAATTTGATTACGATAGCCGAAAGCTCAAGCGCAGCCGAATAATTGCTGATTTGAATAGGAAGCACGATGGACTTTTGGAGAGGAAAAGAGATCCTTCCGATAAACGAAGGTTTATCTACATCGTGAACCACTTGAAATTCAAAGGTTGACCGAGGTCTTTTGCAGCATTAGTGAAAATACATATCGATTTTCCTGGAGTGCATCAAATCCAGATGAAGCTTGTGCATGGAACTTTTGCTGGTACAAGCGGTTGAAATGTTCCAATCGCTCTTTTACCAATTTCGAACCCATTTGCGTTCCATGCGATCGTTTGAATGAGGGGCCAGGACCTGTATTGGAGATTTCTATGTTTATCGAATTTGGGTCTAACCCTTGAACGACCCTAATTAGCAATTCCCCTTTGCTGGAATCCAAAAGTAACCCATGTTTGATGGCGTTTTCAATAACGGGTTGAAAGAGCAATGGAGGAATGCTCCATTCTCTTAAATCAACCTTAGGGTCGAGTATTTCTGTGAAATTGAATTTTCTATCACTGAATCGCAAAGATTCGATTTGAATGTACTTGCGACAGAATTCTAATTCTTTTTGAAGCGTTGCCAGTTCTTGCAAATTGGTTTCCAAAAACAATCGGTTGATTTCGGCGATTTTCCCAGTAACGTCAATTGCTTTTCACCGCGCAGCACCAAGTTGCCGTTTGGCAAAACGTCGACCACGGTCACCGCGACCTCGCCGCGCAACGTAGCGCTCTGACCTGCCGTACCGGCACCCGCACTTTCGATGGTGCTCTCATTGAGGTTGATGCCATCCAAAAACGGGCTGATGTTGCCGACCTTCGTAGAGGCGCCACTGGGTAAAGAATTTGTTGCGGCACGAGATGTGTCGCGTGTTTGAGAACGGTTGGCTTGCGCTGACTCGCTTAACAGCACCGTGATGATGTCCCCCACGCGAAAGTTCTTGCCGCGTCCCACCAAACTGTCAGCGCTGTCGGCA
>JALRLA010000153.1 GCA_023254645.1 Bacteroidia bacterium | reverse complement strand
GAGTTCGTATTCGCGTTGATAAGAGTCATGGGATTTTATGCGCAATGGGTCCAGATGAGACATAGGTTCAAGGTAATAAAGTCATTTGAGAATGCTCTTACGGATTTTCGCAAAAGATTTTCTCAAATGTCAATTTTTTTTAATAAATTTCTTACACAAACCAACCATTTGCATGAAGCCCCAAGAATTTTTCGTGGCTCAATTGAGAGAAATGTGTCCGGCCCATTTGAATCTCGCAGAAGAATTAGCCGGATTGTTGAACCTCAGTTTGGACAGTATTTACCGCCGTTTGCGCGGTGAAACCGATATCAGTTTAGAAGAGACCCTCGCTATATGTGCTCATTTTGAGTTGCCTTTGGCTTCCGTACTGGAGCAACAGCCCAATATGGTCGCTTTTCGAACCAACTCACTTGGGCGGGATTCTGAGAGCTTTACTCAATACTTAAAAGTCATTGTGGCCGATGTGATGGGCATGCGCAGCGAGCCAGAATTTGAGATCATTTATGCTGCTGAAGACTTGCCCGTTTATTACAACTTCTTCTTTTACGAACTGGCCAGCTTCAAAATGGTGTACTGGAACAAAAGCATTTTGGGATCAAAAGAAATGGTGGGTCGCTGCGTAGAAGAAGTAGAGGTTCCCAATCATTGGGTGGAACAGGTACCCATAGCACGAGCCGCTTTTTTAGGAGTCAAAACCCATGAAATATGGAACGAGGACACCTTGAAAAGTACCCTGAAACAAATTCGCTACTATTGGGAAGCGGGGTATTTCCGTTCATCGGAATTGCCACTTCGTTTGTGTCAAGATTTGTCCGAGTTGGTCGAGACCTTGAATAAACAAGCCCAAGCAGGGCGCAAATACAATCCGTTGACCAACGAGTTTACCGATGTGCCGTTTCGATTGTATAGCAGTGATTTGATGATCGGAACCAATACGGTAGCCCTCAAGTCTAGGCATACGATGGCTAGTTATTTGGGCTATCATACGTTCAATTTCATGCGTACGAAAAATGCCGATTTTAACCGTTTTACTTCCGATTGGTTGGACAACATGAGGCAGAAAGGGGTCTTGATCAGCGAAGCCGGAGAAAAACAGCGATTGCAATTTTTCCATTCTTTGAATCGACAGGTGGAGGAATTGCAAGAGTTCATCACAAGGAGTTCTCAAAGTTCTAAAGCTATGTGACTTGAGATACATACGCCTCGTTGAAATTGTCGCATTATTGCATTTATGAAATGGTTTCCTTCTCTTTTATTGGTGGGTGCTCTAAGCATGGGCGCTTGTCAAGGTCAAAGTGCTGAGTCTAGCTCAACGGCAACTACTGAGGCTGCTGCATCTTTTCAAAATGTTCAAGTTTCAGGGGCTCAGGGCATGATTGGTACTGGTGAACACATGTTGATTGACGTTCGAACTCCTGGAGAGTTTGCGGAAGCGCACATCGACGGTGCTTTCATGATTGACATCAATGGAGCTGATTTTGAAGCGGGAATTGCCGCCTTGGATAAGAGCAAAAGTTACGTGGTAATTTGCCGTTCCGGCGGTCGATCTGCCCGTGCTTCTCAGTACATGATTGACCATGGTTTTCAAAAAGTGACCAACGTTGAGGGAGGTATGAATGCTTGGCTCGCCAGCGGATACCCCGCCGTATCGGGTCAATAAACCCATCAGAATTCAATGAAAAAGCCCCGCCGAAGCGGGGCTTTTTTTATGACTATCAGGCCCAAACTCTCCAAAAGGGCCGATGGTTTCGGATTTAGAACGAATACGCGTATTTCAAACTGAAATTGCGTCCGGGGTTGAATCGAGTGAAGTACTGATCTTGGGCCATGTAGCTAGAGAAGATCTGTTCTTTCACATCATTCAATACATTGGTCACTTTGAAGCCTATGCTCATTCTGTCTTGAGGTCCAAAGTTGTAATTGGAGTTGAAGTTCAAACTATTGAAGGGTACAGAGTAGACGTCGCTTCGGTTGCCGTATCCGACGAACAACAAAGTGGGACCTTGCACATTCAAATACAACCCGGCGTCAAACTTCTTGTTTTTCGCGGCATAAGCCAATCCAGCATTCACGATGTAGGGTGCTTGACCGGCCATGGCGCGGCGATCGCCAATGATTTGACCTTCACGTGCGCTCAATTCACGGGACATTTTTTCACTGGGAGTCATAGCTATGCTCGACTGAGTGAGGGTAATGTTGGTATTGAAGGTCACATTCTCCAATGCTTTGGACCACTGTTTGAGGTTTTTGCGAACCTCCAATTCCAAGCCCAAGATTTGGGCATTTCCCACGTTGCGGGGTTGGAAACTGCCTTGATCTGACAAGAATTGCACAATTTCAATGGGGTTTTGCAAGGCTTTGTAAAACAGGCCCATGGAAAGCATTTGGCCTTTGTCCATGAAATTCTCCCAGCGCACATCGAAGTTGGTGATGTGTGTGGGTTTCAAGTTGCCATCCCACAGTTCTGTTTTGCTTCCACCGGTTTGGGTCGTTTCAGGGAACATGCCACCAATGAAGGTGCGTCCTGAAATGGGATCCAAGATGGTGGCGAAAGACATTTCTTTCAAACTGGGTCGGGCGATGGTTCGCGTAGCCGATACACGTAGGTTCTGGCGTTTGCTCAAGGCATGTATCAAATTGGCACTAGGGAACAAGTCCAAATTGTTCAATACCCGTTCGTCTTGCAATTGACGAGGTGGGTTCTCTTGGTTGATTCCCGTATAGAATTGCTGGTACAATTCGGTGCGCAATCCCAAAATTACTTTGGTTCGCTTATTCAGAGGAGTTTCGCTGGATGTATAAGCAGCCAGGTAATTGGAGCGAGCTTTGAATGCATTGGGGTTGCGGGGTATGAACATGGGGGTGTAGCGAAGCCCTTGAATGTTTTGGCCTGAGAAGTAATTCTCCTCTGCGAAAATTTGGTTGGGATCGCCCGTGAAGTCCACGCCATCAATGGAAAACTGGAAATTCTGAATGTTGTAATCTCGAAACTTCAAAGTACTGGCTAATCCGAATTTCAAGTTGCCCTTGAGGCCATTTCGCTCCGTTTCACGCTCAATATCTACTTTGCCGGCCAGGTTGTACTCCAGCAAATTTCTCCAAATGCGCTCGGGCAGTCCCACCTCAGTTGAGATGATGAAATCACCCTCGCGGAAGCGGGCAAAACGAATGTCAGGATCAGAGATGGAAGATCGGGTAGGGGTGAATTTCCATTCCAATTTCCAAGAACTCTTGGCGAATTCCTGTGTACCATGAATCAGTAGGTTGGTTAAACTGCGCTGTGTGTAATCCAGGTTGAATTGGGTAGCGTTGAAATCAGTGCCGTTATCGGTGCTAGCAAACAGGTATTCGCCAGATTTGGATTCTCCGTTTTGAATGTGGAGCAGTGTGAGTTTAATCTTTTTGTCAGCTGTTTTCAATGCCACCGTGGCCAAAGCACCTAGCAATACTTTGTTGCTCGATTCGTCGCCTCGCTGAGTTGTGAAGGTTGATAATTCGTTGATGGAAGGGTTGGGGTTTTTTCCGTACAAGTTGTACTCGATTCCTTGGTAGAAATCGGTTTCGTTTTTGTAGGTGGCCGCAAAGGAATAACCCAGTTTGCGCCCGCCGCTGAGCTTCTTTTGATTGGAGAAATTGTAGCCCAAGCTAAAGTCCATGAAACTCGTATTGCGAGTGGCGCCCATGATGGGGTTGAAGCCTCTCAATATGCTTTGGTATTCTTGTCCTTTTGCACCGTCTGGGCTGGCAATGACTTGAGCGTACTGGGGAATGTCCGTGCGGCCATCAGTTGGGATGGCTCTGGTTCCGTCATCAAATCCGAGCCAATCGGTTTTTCCTCCCTTGTAGCTCAAATAATCCGAGCGAAAATGCATGTTGGGGTTGTATCCAAACCCGCCAGAGAAGTTGCTGCTTTTCTTGTCGGGAAAATCTTTGGTACTGATGTCAACTGATCCACCCGTGAAATCGGCCGATAGATCTGCCGTGAACGTTTTGGCCACAATGATGTTGTCAATGACATTGGTGGGGAACAGATCCATTTGAATGGTGTTGCGGTCGGGATCCAAACCAGGTATGTCCATGCCATTCAAGGTTGTCTTGGTGTAGCGATCACCCAAGCCTCGAACAAAAACATACTTTCCGCCTTCAATGGAAACGCCGGTTACCCGAGACATGGCTCCAGCGGCATCTCCGTCTCCAATCTTTTTAAAGTTGGCCGAGCTAATGCCGTCCATCATGGTGCCCGATAAGCGCTTGGCTGTCAACAGGGCTTCTTCTGTGTTTTTATTGGATTTGACCGTGATGTTTACTTCTCCAATAACCTCTTTTTCGGGAGAAATACTCACTTGTCCAATCGATTCAACCGTATTCTCGACGCTTTTGACGTCGGTTAATTTGACGGTTAAGAACCCTTCTTTTTGAAGGGTCAAGGAGTAATAGCCTGGTTTCAATTGGAGCTCAAAATGGCCGTCCAAATCTGAAACCGTAGAAGCACTCGAATCATTGGATAGAATGCGAACGTCTTTGACGAATTGACCTGTAGACTCATCGAAGACACGACCTCTTACCGTGCCCATTTGTGCGAATGCAGGAAGGGTGAAGATTGCTAGTGCAATCAGGAAGATGGATTTTATTTGTTTCATGGGGAGAGTTTGTGCAAAAACCTGCACTTCAATCGAAGTGCAGGTTTTTAGGGATTTTTTATTGGTTAGTTAGGAAGAACACCTGCGGCGTCACAGCGGGTCCATCCTTTGAAAGTAGCGGTACTTGCACCAACTGTGTTGGCTCCTTCGGCAACGGCTTTGCCGTATGCGTCTACGCCGCCTTTCAAAACTTTGGTCAAATCAGTCAAACCCGCAGGCAAGGCTACTTCCAAGTTTTTGAAGGTCAATTTTCCAGCGGCGAAGGTCAAATCAGAACCAGAGCTCAAAGACAAATCGCCACGACCGTCAACAGCAGGATCGGGGAAACCATAGAAGTAGATGTTTTCGAAAGCGCCCATGGCGTTGCTGCGAAAATCACCCAACTCAGAAGCACTGTTTCCAACGCAGGTACCATTGCTGACTTTGTGCCCAGCTTCCATAGAACCTTCGGGCCCGTCAATTTCCAAGGCGTGGTCGGTGTTTCCACCGCAGATAACCACGAAGTTGTCAATGCTTCCGCCAAAAGACTGATCGGTATCCAGACCGTCGTCACCGCTGTTCCAAACAATCACATTGGAAACAGCGACGGTTCCACCAAAGAACTCAATTCCGTCGTCTTGGTTGGAAATGACTTCGATGTTCTCTATTGTCGTTCCGGAACCTACGCCACCCAAGGTCAAGCCATTGATTTCGTTTCCTTCACCAATGTTGGCACCGCCGTGACGAATGGAGATGTATTTCATAACGCCGCTGTTGTCAGCTGCATCTGTTCCGCCATACAAACCATTGGGATCGGTAGGAGGAATTCCCTCGATAGCCATTTCGGTTACATCACCCTTCAGGGAAGCAGGAGCTTTACCCAATAAGATAACACCGCCCCACAAACCGTTCAAGTTGTCGTCCATGTTAGGGCTGCTGATCGATGAATATCCAGACTCGATTTCATCGGCAATGCTGGTGAAGATGATGGGTTTAGTGGTGGTTCCAACTGCGTTGATTTTTGCACCGCGGGCAATGATCAAAGCCGTAGCATTAGCGCCTGATCCTGCTTGTCCTTTGATAACTGTACCTGCTTCAATGGTCAACTCTGCGCCAGCTTCAACCGAAATGCGACCGGCCAAAACGTAGGTTTTGTCAGCTGTCCAAGTGGTGTTGCTTTTGATGTTCTCGCTGATGATAACCACCTTGTCATTGGAAGGAGGGGTTACAATCACCGTGTCTGTTTTGCCGCATGAGGTCAATGCAGTGCTGCTGGTGGCCAAAATAGCAAGGCCTGTAGCAATGGTTAAGAGGTGTTTCATAGTCTTACTTTTTCTAAGATTTCTGATGCAAAGGTTCCCCTCCAATATTTCGCTAATGTTAAGGCCGCATTACATTTCTGGAAAGAGGAACCTCTAGCTATTTTTTTCTTGATTCTTCGGTAATGGATTGCTTACCGCTTTGCTACAATTTGCTGATTCTCTAGTTACATGGCTAGTGTTCTTTTGATGCATCCAAAGGAATGAAACGCAACATCGATATAGCCATTCTCAGCGACCTGCATTTAGGAACTTATGGCTGCCATGCCCAAGAAATTTTAGCCTATTTACAGAGTATTGATCCAGAAATACTCGTTTTGAATGGGGACATCATAGATATCTGGCAATTCAATAAGAAGTATTTCCCACCTGCCCATATTCAAGTGGTTCGCGAAATTTTGAAAATGAGTGAGCGCGGCGTCAATGTGCACTACATAACCGGCAATCATGACGAAGCTCTTCGTCGCTATTCGGGAACTAGCCTGGGCAACTTGAGCATAGATGATAAGCTGGTCTTGGAGGTTGACGGGAAACGAGTATGGATTTTTCACGGTGATGTGTTTGACGCAACTACTAAGGGATGGGCCAAGGTCCTCGCCAAACTTGGTGGCAAGGGCTATGATTTGTTGATTTTTTTGAATCACCTGATCAATCAAATGCTTTTGGCCATGGGTCAGAGCCGAATGAGTTTCAGCAAAAAAGTAAAAAATGGTGTAAAAAAAGCGGTGGCTTGGATTGGAGACTTTGAACAGACGGCAGCCGAATTGGCCATCCAGGAAGGCTATGATGTGGTTATTTGCGGTCACATTCATCAACCCCAAAAAAGGGTTGTAGCGAATCAGTATGGCCAAGTACTGTATTTGAACAGCGGTGATTGGTTGGAAAATGGCAGTGCCCTGGAATATGAAAATGGAGAGTGGAAGATTTGTTACACCCCCCTGGAGCACAAAGAAAAACCTGGGCAGCCCGAACCTTTACAAGTGCCAGAGGTTCGCAGTCAAGAGATTACTTTCTGGCTTCAAACCCTGAGCGCATGAATATTTTGTACGCGGTTCAGGGTACAGGCAATGGCCATATTTCAAGGCTGATAGAAATGTGGCCTGAGCTCTCTACGTACGGTCGGATAGACCTTGCGGTCAGTGGCACCAATTCTCAATTGCCTTTCCCTAAAGCGCCTAAGTGGGCATTCAAAGGTTTTAGTCTGCACTACCGAAAGAAAGGAGGTCTTGATTATGCATCCATGCTGAAACAAGTTAAACCAGTAGAGCTAATTCGAAACGCTTTAGCCATTAAAGTTGAAAATTACGACTTGGTTTTGGTTGATTTTGAACCCTTGACAGCGTTGTCTTGCCACCTAAAAGGAGTTCCATTTGTGCACTTGGGTCATCAAGCTTCATTTTCCTCTTTGCATGCACCGAGACCGGAGAGCAAGCAGGTGTTGGGAGAGTCAATTTTGAAGTATTTTGCGTTTAGTCGAATCAATGTAGGATTTCATTTCCAATCGTATGAGCCCTGGATTTTATCACCAGTAATCCCGGCCACTTTTTGGGAGGCCGAACCCAATGATCGGGGCCACACAACCATTTATCTGCCTCAATTCGGTCCAAAAGAATTGCGCAAGTACTTGGTCAGCCTGCAGCGTCATCGGTTTCAGGTATTTCACCCCGATGTGCTGAAAGATGAGGAGGATGGCCACATTTCATGGAGGAGGCCCAACAAGGAGGTTTTTCAAAGGAGCCTGCATGACAGCCACGCGGTCCTCACTGCCGGCGGATTCGAAACCCCATCAGAAGCCCTATTTTTAAAAAAGAAACTCATGGTTCTTCCTATACAGGGGCAATACGAACAGGCTTGCAATGCAGCTGCATTGAAGTCATTAGGCGTTCCGGTAATATCAGATATGAATATTCATTTTGGTCAGCAAGTTCAGCAGTGGCTGAGTCAAGATATCGGTTATCAGAGACCAGAATTCAAGCAAACCCGAGATTTGGTTTCAAGGGCCATGGCTTTGATTGAGACGAACAATGGTTCGGATTTAACTTTGGCTTTTTAAGTCTTTTAAATAGGGCAACCAAAGGGATCGAATGATGCCATCTTTAAGACCCAAATTGGGTGCAGCAATATCTTGAATATGGCAGTGTTTCAGAATGTCAGAATAGATAATTCCAGCAAAATCAATGACCTCAGCGCGGTCGGGATTCAGCTTTAAATCGTACACTCTCTGTTTATGCGTTAAGCTTTTGACGGAATGCACCGTGTGTTCCAACAACAGATGATTAATGGGTTCGCCTGCAGAAGTGCCTGAAAGTTGACCCAATTTGACAATGTTTCCTCCGGTTCCTATGGCATGCCTGTCATGCGACGGGTTCGACCATTGCAGCGAGTCTAGCCAACGATGAACGCGGCTCCACTCTTCGGCCTTCACTTTGTTTTCTCTCAGTCGAACGGTGCCAATGTTGAAGCTCTCAAAGCATTTGACTCGACCTTGTTGAATGAAGGCTAATTCCGTACTGCCTCCTCCGACATCGATGTGCAGATAGTTTTTTCTAGGGTCGGTTTTGTGGAGTATGGCTTTTTGAATCAGTTTTGATTCTTGCTTGCCACTTAATATTTCAATCGTTAGCCCGGTCGCTTTCTTAATTTCTTTGGTCAGTCTTCTGCCGTTTTTTGCATCTCTCATGGCTGAGGTTGCACAAGCCCTAACTTGGTCTACATTGTAAATCTCCATCAGCAACTGGAACGCCTGAATCGATTTAATGAGCATTTCAGATTTTTTCTTGCTGATTTCTTGGTCCTTGAAGACATCGTCGCCTAAGCGAAGGGGCAAGCGGGTGAATTCTACTGACTTGAATTCGGTGTTTGGCAACTCTTCGAGCGGTCTAGCGATGTACAACCTAACCGCATTGGAGCCAATGTCAATAGCAGCAAACTTCACGCTTCACAAGTTATTCTTTTGAAAGGGGTCAGGCAAGGTCCTTCTCAAAATATTGACGCAACCGCTGTTGGCTTTGAATTGGTTCGGAAGATGACGCCATTTCCTGCAAATGCCCCTCAGATAAAGTTTTGGTGGATGATGACAGTGCAACTTTTTTGTTTCGTTGCTTTCCTTCCAAGCTGCGGGCTTTTGTATTATCTGCCAGCTGTAAATTGAGAACATCCACCAAGGTGGCTTTGATGGTTTTGTCCAATACGGGCATACAAACTTCAACTCGGTGCCGAAGATTGCGCTGCATGATATCGGCACTGCCCATCATCAATATGGGTTTTTTGTCATTCTGAAAATAATACAATCGCGCGTGTTCCAAATACCTATCAACGATGGAAATGGCGCGCACATGCTTCCATTCTGCTTGTATGGTCAAGGTGCAGATGCCTCGAATGATCAAGTCACAAGGAACTTGAGCAGCAATTGCTTTGTGCAATGCGTTAATCACATAGGGATCAACCAAATTGTTGCATTTTAGTACAATTCGAGCCGATTTTCCTTGAAGGTGGTGGTTGATTTCCCTTTCAATGCATTCGGTCAATTTGGATTGTGTATTCACCGGGCTCACCCAAAGTTGATGGAAGGCGAACTTCTCAGGTTTGAAATTCTGAATCATTTCAAACACTTTCAAAGTTTCGCTGGAGATTCGTTTTCGAGCCGTTAAATAGCTGTGATCTCCATAAATTTTTGCCGTACTTTCATTGAAGTTCCCTGTTCCAATATGCACAATGTGACTGGTTTTAAAATTCTTGCGTCGGCTAATGGCAATCAATTTTGAATGCACTTTGAAACCGGGATCACCAAATATGACTTTCGCTCCAGCCTCTTCCAATTTGCGGGCCCAAATGAGGTTCTCTTCCTCCATGAACCGGGCTTGCAGTTCCACGACAATGGTGACGTGCTTGCCATTGTGTACTGCATTGATCAGGGCCGAAGCGATAGAGGAGTCTTTCGCCAATCGATACACGGAAATGTGTATGGCGAAAACAGCAGGGTCAATCGCCGCTTCTCGCATCAAGCGCACCACATACGCAAAACTCTCATAGGGGTAATTCAGCAACACGTCGTGATTTTCAATGTAGTCCAACAGGCTTTTGGCTGCGTCAAGCTCCGGTCTGTGTAAGGGTACTTGAGAAGGGTAGGTCCATTCAGATGGCCCTACTTGAGGAAAATTCATGAAGTCACGGAAATTGTGGTATCTCCCTCCGGGCAGTGCGCCGTCTTTGTCTATGTTCAATCGCCGCATTAAGAAATCAAGCAAATCAGACGGAATTTCTTTGTCGTAGATAAATCGTGTAGGGTCGCCAACCGATCGTTTTTTGATGCTCTTGCGCAGTTGTTCTATGTAGTTCGCATCAATGTCGTTGTCGATGTCCAATTCAGCATCCCGGGTAATTTTGATGGTATGAGCAGTAAACTCATTGAAGTCCAAACTGCTGAATAGTTCTGATAATCCAAATCGTATGGCATCATCCAAAAGAATGATTCGGGTTTTTTCTCTGCTGGTAGGCAATTGAATGAACCGTCCAACTGATTGCTGTGGGACCTCAATTAGAGCGAATTGGATAGATTGGTTGGTGCTGTTGAATAGGCGAACGGCTAGGTATATTTCTCCATCTTTTAAGTTGGGGAGGGGTTTGCCCTGCCTCAACATTAGCGGGAATAGTTTGGGAGCAATTTTGTCACTGAAATATGCTGATAGAGCTTGTTTGTCGGTCTTGTTTAACTGAGTGTCGTCGACCAATTCAACACCGCCCAATTTGAGGCAAGGGACGATTTCCTGGCTGAATATTCGATCGAATTCTTTTTGCTGCAACAACACCGTCTCTCGAATGGACTCAAGCGTATGCTTCAGTAGTTTGCGTTGTGCCGAATGGGAATTGCCTTTTTTTAGCTGAATAAGTCGGCGAACGCTGGCAACCCTAACCCGAAAAAATTCATCCAAATTGTTGGAGAAAATGGCTAGAAATCGAATGCGTTCAATCAAGGGTACGGTGGGGTCGTCAGCTTCTTGCAAAACCCGGGCATTGAAGGATAACCAACTCAATTCCCTATCGAAGGGAATCCAATTTTCGGATTGAACACTTTTTGATTTGCCCATGAAGGACAAAGTTCACGATAGAATCCGGCATCTTACTCCTTCGGGAGTTACGATTTTGTGAGCCTCTGGTTAACGAATTGTTATGCTATACGCGTCAGCAGAGATAGCCATTTCATTTTTCGGTAACTCGAGCGCATCTCAGGCCATAGCCGCGTTTGAATTTGCTCTTCATATTTTTCAAACGATTTGAGATCCTTTTTCGCGAATCCCTGAATCAAGGCTTCGGCTGCCCAATACCCGGAAATGATGGCTTTGTCTATACCATGGCCGTACAAGGGGTCGACCAATTCAGCGGCATCGCCAATCAAAAGAACACCGGGTGCAGAGTTTCTAATGGGCTTGGTCGGAATGGGGATTTTATGTCCCTGAAACTCAGTTTCTGTCTGAGTTCCTTCTAAGAATTGGGCAATTTTAGGGTCTTTTTGGCAGACCTCTTCGTAGAGAGATTTGAGCTTGACAGGCTGCTTGCTGATGACACCGAAACCGACATTGCAGCGGTTCTCACCAACTGGGAATATCCAGAAATATCCAGGCAAGGATATGGATTTTGGAATGAAGAACAAATTGCGATTCGGCATGGAGCCCGACTGGGTTCGGTACTGGGAACCCGCCACTCCCCACTGTGATTTGTTCATACTGGGCATGCCAATTTGTTGCCGAAAGTCACCATTTGCTCCTTGTGCCAGTATCAAAGCTCTGGCCCAAAATGACTCTCCGTGGTTGTCGGTGAGTTGCCAATTCCCATCGCTTTGCCTCCTGACGGTTTGGATGCGATGAGGTGCAGCTAACTGGCAGTTGGGCTCTTCAAGAGCAGCCTCGAGCAGTACTTGGTCGAACGATTTTCGCGCCGAATTGATGGCCTGCATGGACCAAGAACCCTGGGCGATTCGGCGACCTTTCCAAAAGGCTTGATAGCCGTCAATGGGGCAGGCTGCATCCTCGCGAATGCGAATGGCCAAATCCGGATAATGTTCCTGCAAGAGACGCATGGCGTTGTTTGGAATGGCATCCCCGCAGACTTTGTGCCGAGGAAAGCTGGACTTATCAATCAATACAACCTTGTATCCTGCTCGTGCCAAACCCAGAGCAGCTGTCGATCCGCCGGGTCCGGCACCGACAATGGCTGCATCAAAGAGTTGGGCTGTGGTCACCTTGCAAAGGAACCTCTTGTTACTTGGATTTCTTATTGTAATATTGCAATATTCAAATGGGAACGATCAAATCTGAACTACGAGAGCAGGAAGATGTGCGCCTGGCGCAATGGGCCTCTCTGCTTTCAAACCCCGCTCGATTGGCCATCTTGCGCCATCTGCTCAAACAAGAATCCTGCATCAATGCTGATTTGGTTGAGGTGCTGGGTCTGGCCCAACCTACGGTTACCCAGCATTTGAAGGCCTTGAAACAGGCGGGTCTTGTACAAGGACAGATTTTGGGCGATCGCCGCAACTATTGCCTGAATAAAGCCGGGTTGCAAGCCATGCAATCGGAGTTTGAGTCACTGTTTAACGAATGGGAAATATGGGAGCAAGCCGCATGCGATTGTTGATGCTATCGGCTGTTTGGGTATTGGCCGCTTGCCAACCCACTTCAGCTCCTGTTCAAGACACATCTTCCGTTACACCTGTACAAGAAAATCCTATGAATGCCTACTGGAATTCGCTCTCGTCTGATATGGACGAAATACCTGCCGCTCGCCAAGCCGATTTGAAACGCATGGCTGATTGGGTTCAAAATCAATTGGATCAACAGGATACCGCTGCCTTGATCTTCATCTGTACCCACAATTCCCGCCGAAGCCACTTCGGTCAAGTTTGGGCGCAAGTAGCCGCTGATCAATTGGGGATCAAGGGTGTTGCGACTTATTCAGGCGGAACCGAAGCCACGGCTTGCAATCCTCGAACCATTGAAGCCATGATGCGCGCAGGCTTGCCCATTCTCCAGCCCGAATACATCAGTGACAATCCCGTTTATCGCGTGGCCCAGCCGCTCATGTCCTTGTGGTCCAAGCGCTTTGATGATGCGAGCAACCCTTCTTCGGAATTCGCCGCAATCATGACCTGCAGCGATGCCGATCAGGCCTGCCCATCTGTAGCAGGTGCCTCCTTTCGATTGGCCCTTCCATATGAGGACCCGAAGGTCAGTGATGGTACGGCAGAAGAAGACAGTGTATACGACGCGCGCTGTCGCCAAATTGCCGCCGAAATGCGTTGGGCTTTTGAACAAATCAAACGATGAAACAGCTGTCTTTTTTGGATCGGTATTTAACCCTTTGGATCGGTTTGGCCATGGTGGGGGGAATCGGTCTCGGATACCTTTGGCCCTCTTTTGGTGCTGAAATGGAAGCCTTGTCTTGGCGGGGTACCAACTTGCCTTTGGCTTTTGGACTCATATTGATGATGACTCCTCCCTTGGCCAAGGTTGATTATGGTCAATTGCCCGCCCTGATGCGTGACCGCAAAACCTTGGGCTTGTCGTTGGTGTTGAACTGGGTGATTGGCCCGGTGCTCATGTTTGCCTTGGCGGTGGTCTTTTTGGGCGATGAGCCCCATTTGATGACCGGTCTGATTTTAATAGGCTTGGCTCGTTGCATCGCCATGGTGCTGGTTTGGAACGATCTGGCAGACGGTAGTCGGGAATACGCGGCCGCGTTGGTTGCCTTGAATAGCTTGTTCCAGGTCTTTGCCTATTCGGCTTTGGCTTGGTTTTTTATCACCTATTTGGCACCCAAAGTGGGAGCTCAAGGCGCGGTGGTCCAAGTTTCCATGCGTCAAGTGGCCGAATCTGTATTGCTGTATTTGGGAATTCCCTTTGCCTTGGGTTACAGCCTTCGCACCATCTTCATCAAGACCCGTGGCTTGGAATGGTTTTCTGCCACGTTTATGCCCAGCTTCTCCAAGCTAACCTTGGTCAGTTTGTTGTTTACCATCGTGCTTATGTTCGGTTTGAAAGGGGAACAGTTGGTTCAATTGCCCGGCCTAGTGCTCAAAGTAGCCCTGCCCATGTTGGTGTACTTTTTGCTCATGTTTTTGTTGGGCCTATTCATCAGCAAATGGTTGAACCGCCCCTATGACCAAGCCGCTGCGGTGGCTTTTACGGCTGCAGGTAACAACTTCGAATTGGCGATCGCGGTCGCTATTGGTGTCTTCGGATTGAACAGCCCTGAAGCCTTTGTAGGAGTCATTGGCCCCTTGGTCGAGGTACCCGCTTTGCTGGCTTTGGTTCGCGTGAGTTATGCGCTGAAGAATCGCTGGTTTGCTTGATCAAAAGCGCTGACGATGCCAGTCCAAATAGGTGCCGGCATCGAGCTCTGTTCTAGAACTAAGCTTTTCCCACAGCGTCTGGGCGCTGGGGCAATGTGCCCACTGCGATTGGTAGGTGCCTTGGAATACTTTCCCCTTGGAGCCACTTCCGTATGCGAAGAATCCTTGGGTCTTGTTGTCGAGTGACTCACCCTCTTCAATGGCTTGGGCCATGATGCCCAAAAGGGCTAAGAAGATGCTGGTTGTATACCCGTTGCCCATTTCGCCAGAAGCTCGTTCAGCTCCCTTCATTCGGGAGGACACAAAGGCTTTGTACAATTCAGATTTGCTGGCTTTTTTGGTCCAGTCTGCATCTTCGCTATAGGGTCCAATTTCTGCTTCTAATGCAGCCAATGAGCCGGAGTGTAATAGGCTGTTTACCCAAAGTTGACTGCCCATTCTTCGACCTTGGTAGGCGTAGGGTAAGTGAAAGGCAAGTTTGTCAAAATGC
>JALRLA010000406.1 GCA_023254645.1 Bacteroidia bacterium | reverse complement strand
TGGCACTGACCTTGCGCCAAAGGAATCGGGGGAGATGGCGAAGTGTGAGGAACATCGGCATCATGATCGAAGGCGCCCAGATGAGCTCTTTGTTCTTCTGAAGTCCGTTGATGACCGTGTCGGCAATTTCCGTCTTTGCATTGAGCCCAATGGTGGTCTCGACCGTTTGTAATCCACAGCCATGGGCACTGTAGAGAATAGTTGTAGCCCAATATCTGAAGAAGCGTTTGGGGCTTGATATGGACTTCTGGAGTCTTGCATTCCACCAATACTAAGGGCTTGCCCTGGCGGTCAAAAGCCACGATGTCAAACCGTTTCTCCAATCCAGCTACCTTCAGGCCGCGTTCGACTGCGATACGCTGGAAGGGAAGTCCGTGAATGGTATGCAGTGTTTGTAGACAATGTTGCCTAACCCATTCTTCGGGTGTTAGGGGGATAAATTTTTTTCGAACGGGATCGAAAATCGATTTTTTTTGCCCCACATCCTGAATGCGGAATGAGAATTCCGGGAAGTTCAGCTGTTCCACCTCTCGAAGGTAGGGTGTATGGCAAAAATGGCCGAAACCATATCGCAATTTTTAACCGCGTCGAAATCGATCGAGGCCGGGAAGTTTTCGCCCTTGTATTTGTTGCACGGTGAGGAAACCTACTTTTTGGATGCTTTGGCTGAGCTGTTGGAAGAAAAGGTCCTGCAACCCGCTGAGCGAAGTTTCAACCAAACATTGGTATACGGCAAGGAAATCAGCATGACTGATTTGGTTTCTACAGCTCGTCGATACCCAATGATGAGCCGCTACCAACTGATCATAGTCAAGGACGCGCAGCACTTGAAAGATTGGGACAAGTTGTTGGCTTATGCCGAAAATCCGCTGGAGAGTACCGTGCTCGTATTGGTCTATCGAGGGGCCAAGTTTGACATGCGTCTCAAAGTGGGAAAGGCTTTGGCCAAACATTCGGTGTATCTGGCCGATAAACTTCGTGATTATCAATTGCGAGATTGGATACCGGAGTATTGCCGCCTGAAAGGAAAGAGCATCGATTCATCAGCGGCCAATATGCTGATAGACTTACTAGGCGCCGATTTGGCAGTCATTCACAACGAATTGGATAAGGTCTTTGTGCACATGACCGATGATTTTGTTCGCGCTGTACACATCGAACAGCACGTCGACTTCAATCGAGAATACAATGTGTTCGAATTGCAAAGTGCTTTGGCTTCCAGAAACTTCAACAAGTGCGTTCAGATTGCGCATCAAATGGGAACACGCAGCGAAAAAGGGGAGTTATTGAGGAGCGTGCCGGCCTTGTATAATTACTTTTCAAAGGTTTTAAAGGTTCAAAACACGCAGGCTAGATCCAAGCAAGAATTGGCTTCAGCGCTAGGGGTAAATCCCTTTTTTGTCGATGAATATGTAATGGCTGCTCGCAATTATTCAGCCCCTGATCTGGAGCGCGTCTTCAGAGCCATCAAGTATTTGGATTTGCGTTTAAAAGGGGTGCACCGGGGCTCCGCCAGCGACGGAGATCTTTTGGCCGAGGCGGTCGTACAAATTCTCAGACCGAGTCAATCCTAATTGAAGTAAAAATGCGAAGCACAACGCTTCGTTTATTTGCTTAATTTTTCCGTAATTTGTTTTCATACAAACTATGAAAAAACTGTACGTACTCCTGGGTTCGGCATTGGCAGTGGGCAGCGTTAGCGCTCAAATTCCAGCCCAGCAATTGAACGGAATGTGGATGGGCGAGGCCCAATCTTCTCAGTCCTCGAAAGTTCTGGTCGATCAAGCCGACAACGGTGGTTTTGGTCAGGCGCGCAAAGGTGTTTCAGGCCGTGGTGTAGATTACAATAGCTTCATTGAAGTCGGATCTACCTACTATGATTTGCAAACCAACTACGCCATGCCTCGCCGATTGGTCTTGCATCCTGATGGTGCCGTTTCGGCCACATGGACGACTTCACCCAGCGATGCTGTCGGTTTCCCTGGTCGCGGTGCGGGTTACAACTTTGCCGATAAAGACGGCAATTGGGGTAGTCCTACTGCCACCAAAGTTGAGCCTACACAGCGTTCTGGTTGGCCCAGCATTGGCATTTTGGCCGATGGTAGCGTGTTTACCATGGCTCACGATGCTTCTAATGGTGGGTTTTATTTCACCAAGAGCAGTAGCGCCAGTAGTCGCCCAAGCACCACTTCTTATGTGTTGGACGAAGCTCCTTACAAGCCTATCTGGGGTCGTGCAGCCAGCAACGGTGACAACATTCACTTCATTTGCAGCTATACAGATTCAGCTGCCCCTGGTGAAAAGCGCGCTCCTACACGTCAGGGTGTTTTCGCTCCAATGGTGTACAGCCGCTCTACCGACGGTGGTCAAACTTGGGACAAGAAACACACGGTTTTCCCTGGTTTTGATAGCACCTTGACCAATTACGGTGGCGCCGATCAATATGCGATTGACGTAAAAGGAAATACGGTTGCCGTTGTTAACGGTGATTTGTTGCAAGGCGTTGTGGTGTTCAAGAGCACAGACAACGGTGACAATTGGACCCGCATCATGGCTGATTCCTTTCCCTATGCCCCTTGGTCAGATAGCAAGCTAATGCTGGACACTCCGTTGACCAACGACGGTACCGTTGATGTCTTGATTGACGATAATGGTCAATTGCATGTTTTCTGGGGTCTGGGTCGTGTGTTCAACGATGACACCACCGATGGGTCTTACAGCTTCTATCCTGGTTTGCAAGGTATTGTTCACTGGAGCGAAGCGACGGGTAAAAGCCAGATCATATCTTCAGGTGCAGCCTTTGACCGCACCGATGATGGATTCAACAGCTTGGATCAGTCTACCTATGCCGCACTGTCAAGTGGAAACGTGCCTTCAGGTTTGAATACCGTGGCTCGCTTGGGCAATACCTCGGCTATGCGTCAGCCCGTCAGTTCAATCGGAGCCGATGGTACGATCTACTGTGTATTCTCTGTGCCCATGGAAGAAGATTTCTCTGATTTAGGGGCCAACTTCCGTGACATTGGAGTGGTTTACTCAACCGACGGGGGTGCAACTTGGAGCACTGAGCAAAACATCACCCAGCGTTTGCAGCGCGAAGACGACTTCCCAACGGTCGCTCGTCAGGCCAATGATTTCTTGCATGTCATGTGGCAGCAAGACGAGATCGCGGGAACCAACTTGCAGAACAACTCTGCCTCTTTTGGTAACCACCCCGTGATTTTGAACACTATGTACTACCAGGCGATTCCCGTTTCTGAGATCAAAGCTGGAAACATTGGAATGTTGTGGGGTGTGAACGTTGAGAAGCCCAATACCGGCGAGGTGATGGTTGTCAACCAGAACTACCCCAATCCCTTCGAAGACAATACCCAAGTTACGGTTTATTTGACTCGTCCTGGTGATTTGACCATTGAAGTTCGCAACGCTATGGGTGCTTTGGTGAAAACAGAAGTGGCCAATAACTTGATGAAAGGCAACCACGTGTTGACCATTCACGCTGACGGATTGACCAGCGGTGTTTATACCTATACCTTGATTTCAGGTGGCAGCAGCGTAAGCCACACCATGATGGTCAAGTAATCTTTTCAATGAATTGACTCAATAAAGCCCCGGGCAGCGCCCGGGGCTTTATTTTTGTAGCGTGCGAACGGGGTACAAATACAATTTGATTTCAGGATCGCTGTTCTTGGCGATGGCTCTGTACTTGGTTGTCGAAAGACCCGCCTTGAACATGATGCCAGAAGCAGGAGCCTTGGGCAATCCGCTGGCCTGGGTATTGCTATTTTGGGCCGCATTTCGCTACTACACCGCGTATTTGCAATGGGTGAAAAAGAAACGCGACGACGATCGATCTTCCACGTTGGGTCTACTGATGTTGCTTTCTACCTTGGGACTTACGGCGTGCACTCCGTTTGATTATCAGCAAGAAGGTAAAGATGTCCCAACAGCCGGGCACTTGAAAACGGCCTTTGATGCGGGAGATAGTTTTGTGGTTCATCAGTGGCTGGATCAATTTGAAGTCGATTACCCCAACGCACACATTGAACCCGTTTTTATGACAGAATCTCAGCTGTTGAAAGCGGTAGAACAATCGAGCATCGAGTCCTTTTACTTGCATCGGTATTTGGATAGCACAGAAGTGCAGGCTTTGGAAAGCCGTGGCGTTCAAGTGCGTTCGGTAGAAGTCGCCAAAACCAGCGTAGCGGTTGTAGTGGGTAAACAATCATCCCTCAGCCAACTGACTTGGCAAGAATTTTACGTCCGCCTCACTCAATCGGGAGTTTGGGTTTGCCGTCGAACAGGCAGTGAACTCCGTTCAGCCATAGATTATGCCAAGAACGGGAATGGGGATTCCAGCACTTGGCGCGTACTTGAAGCTGGGACTGTGGAAGCCCTGTTGGTCAAATTGAACCAGGATCCCAATGCCATTGGGTTGGTGTCCCTGAACGCCATTTCAGACAAAAAAGACCCGCTATCTCTTCAGTACCGCAGCCAGTGCAAAACCCTAAAGTTAGAAAATACCCAAAGCGGTGAATTTGTAGGTCCCTTCCAAAGCGAGATCGCACGAAATCGGTACCCCATGATACAGCCCATTGTTGCCTACGATCTGCAGGGTTACAGCGGCCTGTCGGCCGGATTGATGGCCTTCGTTTCGTCTCAGCCCGGACAAATCATCGCCAAGAAATCGGGCCTTTTGCCGCACACTCAACCGGCAAGAACCATCCAGTTGCAGTAATTGCAGAACTTTTTGGAACAATTTTTGACTTTTCTGGTCAGATTTCTTCATTTCATAACCCTTAAAAAAATACTATGTTGTTCCTTTGCACCTTTCCAATGAAACAGTTACGAAACATTGCCTTCATTCTCGTTGCTTTTGCCGCATCTGCACTCCAAGCTCAAAGTTTGAAAGAAGCCCAGCGATTGACCCGAAACGAGCAATTCGAAGATGCCGAAAAGGTTTACAATTCTTTGATTGTAGCCAAAGCCAAAGTAGTCGACAATTACTATTATGCAGGTTTGAACGCCATCATGAAGGGCGACTCCCTTCAGGCCATTGCCTTTTTCGATAAAGGCTTGTTAGCCAATCCTAAAAAGGCTTGGTTGTGCTACGTTGGTAAGGGCAATATGGCCTTGCGCCAAGGCAAAGACAGCGAAGCTGAATTGCTCTTTGCTCAAGCCCGCCAAACCAGCAAGAAAATGCTGGGTGTGGTGAACAAGGAAATTGGCCGCGCTTATTTGATGGTCGAATTTGCTCCCAAGAGCAAGTTGTTGGCAAACGCTCAAAAAGCCTTGACTTACTTGAATGAATCTAACGATGATTTCGAAGCCAAGTTGATGAAAGGTGATGCTTTGTGGACGGCCAATCCTGGCGACGCTTCTTTGGCTGTTCAGCAGTTCATTCTTTCTGGATACGAAGCCGTAGAAGATCCTCGTCCTTTGTTGCGTGAAGCATTGGTTTATCAGCGAGTTCGCAATTACGATTTGTCCAAGTTGCGCGTCGAAGAAGCCATTGCCAAAGACGCCGATTACGCTCCGGCTTATCGTCAGTTGGCTGACTTGATGGGCTTGATGAGCAATCGCGATTCAGCGGTTTATTATTACCAGCAGTACCTGAAGCGAAACAACAATACTTCTGCACGCGTGAAATATGTACAAGCCTTGTATTTCAACAAGCAATTCTTGGATTGTGTGCAAGAGGCAGAAACCTTGTTGGGCGAAAAGTCCATTCCCAGTCTGTATGGTGTCATTGCTTTTGCGGTAGCTGAATTGGAAAATCCATCGGCTGAAGACATCCAAAAAGGTTTGAACAACATGGATTTGTACGAGACCAAATTCGTCAAGCAGTACAACCGCATGTTGTCTCCCAACGAGACCTTGGTAAAGGGTTTGTTGATGCACAAGAATGGTCAGATCGATGCAGGATTTGTGCTGATCAAACAGTGTTTGAGCGACACCGCGCGCGCTTCTGAAATGTGGTACGATCGCGTTCAAAACATGTACTACGGCCAGGATGAATGGGAATATGCCTCTGAGATTTTCAAATTGAAGCAGGTGAAGTTGGGCACCTTGAATGAGCGCGACATGTATTTCTGGGGAAGGAGTCTGAGCAAAATTGGCCGAAACGAGGAAGCCTTGAGCATCTACCGTGGTTTGATAGAAGCTGATTCCAACTACGTTTCGGGTTACAAATTGATTGCTGATACCTATTACGAAATGGACAAAAGCGATAGTTTGGGAATGGCCACTGTTACCTACAAGACTTGGATCTCCAAGTTGAGCGCGGAGCAGAAAGAGTCTTTCCGAAATGAAATCGGCTATACCTATGTGAAAATGGCCATGGCGGCGCAGACCCGTAAGAATTACGAGTTGGCCAGCGAGTACTTCGGCATGGCGATTGAAATTCGCCCAGAAGATACCCAAGCGGCAACAGCCAAAGCGGCCATCGATTCCTACTTGGAAAAGGTGCGCGAGCGTGAGGCGCGCAGAGCCGCCCGCGAAAACCGTTAAGTTCTTTTTTTGACATTTTTCGAAGGCTCGGACATCTGATGTTCGGGCCTTTGTATTTTTGGGCATGCGTCTGTTTTGGGTTTTGGTATGCATGTGGGCATCGGCATTGTCGGCCCAGGTCACGATTCAATTGAGGTCGGCCCAAGACGCAGAGCAACTTTATGCATGGGCTAGCGAGCAGGAAATAGAGCTGGAGTCCATTTGCGAAGAGTGGGGAATGTATCATGTGAAACAGGAGGTTTCTCCCAGTGAGTTTCCTTCTTGTGTCGCCCTGTGGCAAAGGGAGAGGGCCGTTCAACGCAGGTACATGCCCAATGATGCAGAGATTTCCTTGCAGAAATACCTGCCATTGATTCAGGCTCCAACCTTGTGGGATTACCAGCGTACCCATCTCACCCGCCGTGGAACGGAACTGGTCGTAGCCTTGGTTGACGATGGTTTGGATACCTCACACCCCGATTTGAGAGACAACATTTGGGTGAATGCAAATGAAATACCTTGGAATGGCATGGACGATGACGGGAACGGTTATGTTGATGATGTTTTCGGGTGGAACAGTGGTGACAAGACGCCTGAAGTATTCAATGAGGAGTCGGTCTACTACGAACATGGCACCATGGTAGCGGGTGTGTTGGGCGCGCGCGGGGACAACGGCATTGGAATTTCAGGAGTGGCACCGCAAGTGAAGATGATGCCCATTCTGTGTTACCCCAGCAATGGGGTTGATACCGATTTGGGTGTGATAAGAGGCATGGTCTATGCCTACCGCCAAAAACAATTATGGTTGCAAACCGAAGGAAGCAAAGGGGCTCCCATTTCCGTGCTCAACATGTCTGTGGGCATGGATAACGCATTTCCGGAAGATGCTCCGCTTTGGTGCGCCATGTTTGACTCACTGGGAAGTGTCGGAATCGTGTCGGTGGCGGCGACCACCAACCAGAATATTGACATCGGTTCCAGCGGAGACATTCCTTCTTTGTGCTCATCGCCTTACTTGGTAGTCGTCAGCAATAGCGATGCCAATGACAAGCCCGTTGGTTCGGGATTCTCTACTGAGTATGTGGACTTAGCGGCACCCGGTGAAGGGGTTCATACCACACGCGTTTACAGCAAGAATCCGTCTAACCCGTACAAAAGTGGGGGTGGTACTTCGTTTGCAGCCCCTCAGGTTTCCGGAACATTGTTGCTCCTGCACGCAGAATCCTGTTTGACCTATTTGGATTTGCGCAAGCAAGATCCCGATAGCGCATTGAAACTGATGACGACCTGGTTGTTGTCGTCGGTTGATACTTTGTCCGATTTGGCCACTAGAACCAAAAGTTCAGGCCGATTGCAAGCGTATAGAGCTTATCAGTTGATGCATGAATGGTGCAGCCAAAACGATCCTGTATACCGCACAGAGGAATGGAACTTGTCAATACTCCGGGTATGGCCCAACCCAGCTTCTG
>JALRLA010000007.1 GCA_023254645.1 Bacteroidia bacterium | reverse complement strand
GATGCAATAAACAGGCTCGCCTCTTTCGTAAAACTCCTTCTGGTTGATGATGGTGTCAATGGCAATAGCTGTTTTCCCCGTTTGACGGTCACCAATGATCAACTCACGCTGACCACGACCAATGGGAATCATGGCGTCGATAGCCTTGATACCAGTTTGCAAAGGCTCTTTAACAGGCTCACGGAACAAAACACCAGGAGCTTTGCGCTCCAAAGGCATTTCGTAAACGTCACCTTCAATAGGTCCCTTGCCATCGATGGTTTCACCCAACGCGTTGACAACGCGACCCAACATACCATGTCCAGCACGGATGGAGGCAATTTTACCGGTACGCTTTACTTTGTCTCCCTCTTTGATAGCAACGCCGCTACCCATCAATACAGCACCAACGTTGTCTTCTTCCAAGTTCAAGACAACCGCGCGGGTGCCATTTTCAAATTCAACCAATTCGCCGCTTTGAACGCCGAAAAGGCCGTAAATACGAGCAATACCGTCTCCTACTTGGAGTACAGTACCTACTTCTTCCAGGGTGGCAGCAGTATCAAAACCAGCAATTTGCTCTTTTAAGATACTGGATACTTCGTCAGGCCTAATTTGTGACATGGTTTATGCTAATTGAAGTTCTTTTTTAAGGGTACGAATGTGGCCAGCTACTGTTTTGTCGAGGATTCGACCTTCAAATTCAATGGTTAGCCCGCCGACCACAGCAGGGTTAACCACTTGACTCAATTGTACCTGGTTGGCACCACTTTGAGTGAGGATATACGATTCTATCTGAGACAAGCTGGCAGGAGTCAAAGCAACTGCTGAGGTAACAATGGCTTGAGTAATACCTTGATGCTTATTGTACAAAGTCAAAAACGCTTGAAGCATACTAGGAACATACATTTCCCGTTTCTTGCTGTTCATCAATAGAATCAAATCGCGCGTCAGGACGTTCATCCCTCCCAAGATTTTACCAAGGGCCGTTTTTTTTATGTCTTGTTTGAGCAAGGGGCTTGACAAGAACAATACAAAATCCCGGCTTTCAGCCACAATCTGGTTCAGATTCTGAACATCAGCTACAACGGCCTCTAAGGCTGATTGCGCCAAAGCGCTATCAAACAAAGATTTGGCGTATCGGGAAGCAATGCGAATTTCTGACATGCGCGAAGTTTAGTTCTTGGTAAATTCAGCCAATTGTGCGTCAATTAGGCTTTGTTGTTTTTCAGACTTTTCCAATTCAGCCGAAACAAGTTTCTCTGCAATTTGAACGGAGAAAGAAGCCACTTCTTTCTTCAATTCTTGCATAGCCGCTTGTTTTTGCTTGTTGATTTCGTCATTGGCACGAGCTACCAACTTCTTGGCCTCTTCATCAGCTGCTGATTTGGCTTCAGAAATGATTTTATCTTTCATTTCACGAGCTTCTTTTAGCAAAGAATCACGCTCAGAACGTGCTTCGGCTAACAAATTCTCGTTTTGGCTTTGCAATTTGGACATCTCATCTCGGGCCTGTTGAGCCTGTGACAATGCATTTTCGATGGTTTCTTCGCGCTCCTTGATGGATGTCAATATGGGCGCCCACGCAAATTTCTTAAGGATGACCAACAGCAAGCTGAAGGTTACGAGCATCCAAAAGACCAATCCTATGGCAGGAGTTACTAATTCCATGGTGATAGTATAAAGGGCTGCCGGTTAAGGCAGCCCAATAATCGATTCTTTTACAGGAACAGGATCAACAAACAAACAACGATTGCAAAGAATACAGCACCTTCGATAAGAGCGGCTGCAACAATCATGTTTGCACGAATGTCACCCAATGCTTCGGGCTGGCGAGCAATTGATTCCATGGCGCTACCGCCGATGTTACCAATACCAATACCTGCACCGATTGCGGCCAAGCCGGCACCAATAGCGGCACCCATTTTGCTGTAAGCAGCGGCAAGATCTGTAGCTGCTTGAAGAAGAGTGTTCATAAGACTCATAATTATTTAGATTTAAATTTGGTTTAGTGATGTTCTTCTACTGCCATTCCAATATATATGGCAGATAATAGGGTAAAAACAAAAGCTTGCAGGAATGCAACCAGCAATTCCAACAAACTCATAAATACAGTAAATGCCACACTTACAGGGCTTACCGCATATCCCAATGTTGGATTCATGGCACCGAATATGAAGATCAGTGAAAAGAAGCCTAAGATGATGATGTGACCAGCTGTTATGTTCGCAAAAAGACGAAGCATCAGAACAAATGGTTTTAATACAACACCTAAAATTTCGATAGGAATGATAATGGGATACATCCAAACAGGAACGTCAGGCATGAAAATGTGCTTCCAGTAATATTGATTGGATGAAAATGTCACGGTCAAGAAGACTATGACAGATAAGACCATAGTTACGGCGATATTTCCGGTCACGTTTGCGCCACCTGGGAATACAGGGATCAATCCGAAAAGGTTGTTGACAAAAATGAAGAAGAAAACCGTCAACAACATAGGCAGGTAACGATCGGCTTTTTTACCAATGGACGGCTTCGCAACATCATCGCGCAAGAAAAGTATCAAGGGTTCCAATAGATTCAAGAATCCACGAGGGGCCTTTCCTGCTCTCTTGCGATAGGTCGATGAAGTTCGGATCATCATCAACATCAAAAAGACACTAGCCAACAACATGGCCATGACATTTTTGGTGATACTTAAATCATACAAGCCGTCTGTGCAGGCTTCGTCTTCCCAAATCAAATGGCCTTCATGCAAACGAATTCCTTCATAGGCTGCATGACCATGTTCCAAGCGAGATGATGAAAATATTTTTAATCCTTGTTCAGGACTATATATAATGACAGGCAGAGGAATGGCAGTATGACCCCACAAATGCCAATCATGAGCATCGCTTACGTGCTCCAAAATCATGCGCCCAGGTTCAAATTTTTCATCCATTTCGCTGTCTTCAGCCAATTCTTCATCGATGTGAGAAGCCTGAAGAGGAGAAACGAAAGTGAAAAAAACAACAAGTAATACGTAGAAAATCGAATTTGCCAAAGTGGCTTGAGATGCGCGAAGTGCCGTAAAACTTGGAATCCTCATTGGTAATCTATTCTGCTGAATCGGGGCGCAAGTTAGCACGCTTTTCAAATATTTCAAAGACCAATAATGAAACAAAAAACAAGGCGTATACCATCACAGGCCAAACGTTTGGTTTGCCGGTTGAATTTGATCGAAAATCAGCGTAAAGTTGGATCAACAAGAACAAGGAAGCCCCCGCTAATCGCAACATGGATGACAACATCAATCGACGTATTGCAATGTTCGGATTGTTTTTCGGTGCACGAGATACAAACCAGTGAGTGATGCCGAATAGAAAAACTAAAAACATCAGACCTAAGGGCATCCATGAATCTTTTCCCTGAAGTTGGAATAATCGCTCCATCCAACCCTCACCTACAAATTCAAATGGCAAGGCAGGATGAACAGAAACGGCCACTACAAATACAGCAGCGAAGAGTCGGAGAATCCAATATCGCGTCATGACAATTTTTTTAAACCCATATATAAGGAAGCAATAAGCCCCAAAAGACAACCCAATAAAACCGCCCAAGGAAAGGTTGATTCGAGGTAGCGATTCAATTGAAGCCCTGCCCAAGTGGGCAAAGCAATGCTAGCCATCATTTGAACAGCCAAACTGCTGTAACGCAAAAACGAAGTGTTTTGCTTCCACTTGGACTCCGAATCAACCTTTGGTGGTTGCAT
>JALRLA010000392.1 GCA_023254645.1 Bacteroidia bacterium | reverse complement strand
TTTCATTGATCAACAAATGCCCAATTTCCTGCTCGGCCACGGGATTGTCCTTCATAAATTTCTCCAACTTTTCGATGTCGTTGGGGTTGTAAAACAAGAAGCAATCTCCCTTCAAACCATCACGACCCGCGCGGCCGGTCTCTTGGTAATAGCCCTCCAAACTCTTGGGAACATCGTAGTGAATCACAAAGCGCACATCGGGTTTGTCAATGCCCATTCCAAAGGCGATGGTGGCCACGATGACGTTGCACTCTTCCATCAAGAAAGCATCCTGATGCTGAGCCCGAACTTTGGCTTCCAAACCGGCGTGATAGGGCAAGGCTGAAATACCATTCACTTTCAGCATCTGGGCAATTTCCTCCACCTTTTTTCGCGAAAGGCAGTATATGATACCCGATTCGTTGGATCGGGCTTTGATGACCCCTAATATCTCTTTGTGAACCACATCCTTTCTCCCTTTGGGGCGAATGGAATAGTACAAATTGGGCCGATTGAATGAACTTTTGAAAACCTGCGCATTCTGCATGCCGAGGTTTTTTTGAATGTCTTGCTGAACCTTGGGAGTTGCCGTTGCGGTCAAAGCCAACAAGGGAACATCACCGATCGATTTTACCATTTGGCGAATGCGGCGGTATTCCGGCCTGAAATCATGGCCCCACTCAGAAATGCAGTGAGCCTCATCAACGGCCACGAAAGAAATTTTCACCTTGCTCAGCAGCTCAAGGGTGTCATCCTTCTTCAAGGTTTCAGGTGCTACATAGAGCAACTTGGTTTCACCGCTGAGCATATCCTGCACTACACCGGCGATTTCCGACTTGCTCAAAGAAGAATTGATGAAATGGGCCATACTCGCCGATTTGGAAAAACCGCGAATGCTGTCGACCTGGTTTTTCATCAAGGCTATCAGGGGGCTAATCACAATGGCCGTACCCTCCATCATCAAGGCAGGCAACTGGTAGCAAAGGGATTTCCCTGCACCTGTAGGCATGATGACGAAGCTGTCTTCGCCGTTGAGAATGGAATTCACTACAGCCTCCTGATTGCCTTTAAAGGCATCAAACCCGAAAAATTCTTTCAGGAAGGATCTGGCTGAAGACGTGTTTTCCATGTGGCAATGGGCATTCCTAGAACCCAAACTGGCTGTAACTCAGGTAAAAATAACACAGAAAGTCTGTTCGGCACGACCTTATTTTGGTTTCTTTGTAGTCACAAGTCCTCATGAGTGATACCAGCCGCATCCTTTCGATCGCAAAAGAAGCCATTGTTGACCAGTGGCGATCCCTTGAACCCTTGGCCCAGCAAATTGATGAAGACTTTGCCAAGGCCATAAATACCTTGCTCCAATCTCAAGGGAGACTGGTAGTGACGGGTATTGGAAAAAGTGCCATTGTGGGTCAAAAAATCGTGGCGACATTGAACTCAACCGGCCAACCCGCCCTATTCATGCACGCGGCAGATGCCATTCATGGAGATTTGGGCATGGTTCAACCTAGCGATTGCTTATTGGCCATTTCAAAAAGTGGAAACACCCCTGAAATACAAGCCTTGTTACCCTTGCTGAAACTGAGGGGAAACCCACTTTTTGCCTTGGTAGGAAATACCGATAGCCCCTTGGCCAAAGGCGCTGATTGCGTGCTAAACGCCACCATTGACAAAGAAGCCTGCCCGCACAACCTGGCTCCGACAACCAGTACAAGCGCTCAAATGATGATGGGTGATGCCCTGGCCATTGCTCTGCTTCGCATGCGAGGTTTCAGCGCCCAAGAATTCTCTCAGCATCACCCCGGAGGTCAGCTTGGCAAACGCCTTTATTTGACCTGTGGCGACATAGCCAAACGAAATACCCAGCCCCAGGTGGGCCCTCAAACAGAGTGGAAACAAGTCGTCTTGGAAATGACCCAACACCGCTTGGGAATGACCGCCGTAGTCGACCAAAATCGCGTGACGGGCATCATCACCGATGGCGATTTGCGACGCATGCTGGAAAAGCATACCCAGTTGGATTCCATTCATGCGGCTGACATTGCGAGCCCGCATCCCACTTGCCTGGAAGCCCATCAATTGGCCTTCGAAGCAGCTGCGATCATGCAAGAAAAAAAGATTACCCAGCTGATCATCATTGAACAAGGGGTTTATTGCGGTGTTGTACATTTGCACGACCTCTACCTAGAAGGCATTCTATGACCCACAATCCCAATCACTACGTATTAATCATGGCTGGCGGCATTGGCAGTCGCTTCTGGCCCGTAAGCAAGAAGAGTTTCCCCAAGCAGTTCATGGACATCATGGGTTCGGGAGAATCTTTGCTGGCCCAGACCTATAGACGTTTCACTCATTTGGTGCCGCGGGAAAACATTTACATCATTACCAACGAGAGTTATGTAGACTTGGTCAAAGAGCATATTCCCAACATGGCCTCTGAGAACATCTTGGAAGAGCCCATGGCCCGCAATACGGCACCGTGCATTGCCTTGGCCACCTTTAAATTGCGACATGTAAACCCTAATGCGGTGTGCATTGTGGCCCCTTCAGACCATTTGATTACCCAAGAATTGGTTTTCATTGAAAATGCAGCCAAGGCCTTACACTTCGCCGAACAACAAGATGCCATTTTAACAATGGGCATCAAGCCCACCCGACCCGATACAGGTTACGGATACATCCAGTTTCATGCTGACAAAGTCGAACATGGCATTTACCCAGTGAAGACATTCACCGAAAAACCCACTGAAGAAATCGCCAGAACCTTCATCGACAGCGGCGAATTCTTGTGGAATGCCGGTATTTTCATCTGGAACCTGAAGACCATTTTGAATCGTTTTGAACAGCACCTACCTGAAATCTATGAACAGTTTGACCGTCTGGATTTCAGCAGCGGTTCCTTCAAAGTTGATTTGGAGCGCTCCTATAGCCTTTGCCCAAGCATCAGCATTGACTACGGCATCATGGAAAAGGAAAAAAACGTGTTTGTATTGCCTGCGAACTTTGGTTGGAGCGATCTAGGTACTTGGAAAAGCCTATGGGACGTGAGTCAAAAGGACGAAAAAGGCAATGCCCAAATCGGCACTTCACAGAAAATGTACAACACCCAAAATACCCTCGTCTACTCGAATACGGGTCGTTTGGTGGTCATCAACGGTATTGACAACCTGGTTGTTGTCGATTCTGGCGATGTGTTGGTCATCATGGATAAGGATCGCGAGCAAGAGCTTAAAACGATCGCCGGTGAGATCAAAGACAAGTACAAGGGCAAGTACAATTAATTTCAAAGCGGGGAATTGGATTTCCCCATTTTTTGTATATTTGTATTGTTGTCCGTTAAGCAGGGCAACGCCAACTGTTACGCGCTTTTATATACCAACATCCTGGCCGTGCTGCAAAGCGCGGCCTTGATTTTTTATAGGGACCCTAGCACGCAACATTATGTCCAACATTTCTAGAAACCGCGCCCTTGCCTACCTGCATACAGCCGTATTGCTCTGGGGCTTCACTGCCATCTTGGGCAAGCTCATTTCGTATGGGTCTTTTTTGCTCGTTTGGCAGCGCATGACCCTTACCGGTTTGATTTACATGGCCTTGCCGGTGGTTTGGAAACGGCTTAGGGAATTGTCTTGGAAGCAAGCTCGCATATTCTTGGGCATAGGCCTGATCGTTTGCGCCCACTGGATCACCTTTTACGGCAGCATCAAATTGGGCAATAGCGCCTCGGTCACCTTGGCCTGCTTGAGCGCGGCATCCTTCTTTTCTAGCCTATTGGAACCCTGGTTGCTCGGCAATCGCCTGTCCAAAAAAGACCTGATTCTAGGAGCCATCGTGATCGGTGGAATTCTTTTGATTTATGGAACCCAGATCGCTGAACAAGCCCAATCCTTCAGCAGCGGTTTTGGCGCAGCAGTCATCAGCGGATTGGCCTCGGCCGCCCTTGCCGCCCTGTTTACCGTATTGAATAAAAAGTACATCGAGCAGGCAGACGCTTGGGCCATTAGCAGTTTGGAAATGTTCGCTGGAGCGGTCGCATTGACCGTTCTGATGCCCCTATGGCTAAAGCCCGGAGAATCACTGCTTCCACTCTTACCTGCCGATTGGCTTTGGACCCTGTTATTGGCCATTTTATGCACCAATTTGACGTTCTGGCTGGGCACCCGTGCCTTGAGCCAACTGAGTGCCTTCACCGCTAATCTGACCGTGAATTTGGAACCCGTATACGGCATCGTATTGGGTGCTCTCATTTTTCATGAAAACGAAGATTTGAACAGCTGGTTCTACGTAGGAACGGCGGTCATTCTCGGGGCCATTTTTGCCTCACCCTTAATCGACCGATACAATCGATCCAAGTTGAATCAATAAGCTTTGGCAAAAACGACTCGGCCTTTTGAAGGGGCTCCGGTCAGAACGCAAGTACCCGCTTCCTCTTTGGCTTCAAAGGGAATGCATCGAATGGTTGCCTTGGTCAGTTCCTTGATTTTCTCTTCGGTTTCAGAAGTGCCGTCCCAATGGGCCCAGGCAAATCCTTCTTTCACGTTGATGACCTCTTCAAATTCCTCCCAACTGTTCACCTCAAAACTCTTGGCTGCACGCAAATCCAAAGCGCGTTGGAACAGGTTCTCTTGAATTTCCTCTAAGAGAGCTTGTATGCGCTCGGACAAACCTTCCAGGGGCACAATTTCCTTGGTCTTGGTATCGCGACGTGCCAATTCAACCGTTCCATTGGCCAAATCGCGGGGGCCTACAGCCAAGCGAACAGGCACTCCTTTGAGTTCCCACTCGGCAAACTTAAATCCAGGTTTATGGGTGTCGCGGTTGTCGAATTTAACATTCAAGCCTGCCTTCTTCAATGAGGCCAGGATGGGGTCAAGGGCATCAGAAGCCCCTTGCAATTCCTCTTCGGTCTTGTAAATGGGCACAGCCACTACATGAATGGGGGCCAATCGAGGTG
>JALRLA010000369.1 GCA_023254645.1 Bacteroidia bacterium | reverse complement strand
CCCGAAAGCCTGATAAAAATCAGTCAACTTTGCCCTTGATGCACGTTTTTCGAATTCCCTCTTGGATTCAGGCCCTGTTTCCCCAAGCCATTTGGAGATTGCCGAGCCCAGAGACCTGCGTGTATCTCACCTTTGACGATGGACCGCATGCCGAAATTACCCCGTGGGTATTGAATCTGTTGGACCAGCATCAGGCAAAAGCCCATTTTTTTGTCGTCGGCAACAATGCCCGTCAATGGCCTGAGCTGTGTCAAGACATTCTGGACCGCGGTCACGGATTGGGCAGCCACACCTTTCATCACCGAAATGGATGGAGAACCGAGTCATTTCAATTTTACGCGGACATTATACAAGGGCATCGGTCACATCCGAAAATGGGTTCCTACTTTCGACCTCCACACGGGCGCATCAAGCCGAAACAAGTGCGATGGCTGAAACAAAACGGCTTCCAACTGGTCATGTGGGACCTGCTCAGCGGGGATTACAACTCCCAATTATCGTCTGATCGAATTTTAACGCAATTGAAACGCAAAACACGCAGCGGTAGCCTGGTGGTTTTTCACGACAGCAGCAAGGCCGAAGCCCATTTGCGAGAAGTATTGCCTGCTTACTTAACTTGGCTGACCCAACAGGGCTATGCCTGCTTGCCCCTTCCCCATGACCGCGATTGATCCGATTACTGCCGTTCTTCTAAGCCCCTTGGTGGCCTACCTGGGCTTGCAGCTGTGGCAATCGGGCATTCTGCTGCGCTACAAACACAAGTACCAACCCGAACCTACCCAATGGCCGCGAATTTCCATCTGGATTGCCGCCCGCAATGAAGAAACCAACATCGAGCTCTGTTTGTGCGCCATACAAGCCATGGACTATCCAGCCGATGCCATTCAAATTTTGGTAGGGAACGATCAAAGCACAGACCGAACGAGTGAAATTGTTCGATCGTTGGCCAACGCAGACCCGCGAATTCAACTCATTGAGATCGAAGACCGCCAAGACGGTCTAAAGGCAAAGGCCCGTGTCATGGCCCAACTCGACGAACATGCCCATGGGGATTTCTATTTGATCACTGACGCTGATGTCTGCGTCGCTCCTTCTTGGGCCAAATGCCTTTTGCAGAGCTTCAAACCCGAGACAGGTGTGGTCAGCGGCACGACCGTAGTGAGCGGCCAAGACGCGAATGCGGGCTTGCAAGGTTTGGATTGGTGCTATTTCATGGGCATGTTGAATACCATCAGTTATTCCGGCGTACCGGCCACCGCCGTCGGGAACAACATGGCGATTCGAAAGGAAGCCTACTGGCAGACAGGCGGATACCGAAGCATTCAGTTTAGCATTACGGAAGATTACAAACTGTACAGCGAAGTCTGCCAATACGGATGGAAATGGGACAACATCATGCAGCCCGAGGTATTGGCCACTTCGACAGAGATAAAAGGGTTCATCCCCCTGTTGCACCAACGAAAGCGCTGGTTGTCGGGCGGGCGAGAATTGCCTTGGTACTGGTGGGTGTTGTTTGGGGTATTTGCCGCTTTTTATTTTGCTTTACCCTGCCTGCTGGTGATGGGCTTCACTCCAGCACTTTTGTTCTGGTTTTCCAAATGGAGTTTGCAGTCTTGGCAAATTCGGCGCATTCACTCCTTGCTGGGCCTCTCAAAACCCAACTGGATCTACCTATTGGCCTATGAACCCTATTTGTGGGTCGTCACACTCAGCACGGCCATCTTTTTTGTACTTCCGGTCAAAACGAATTGGAAATCGCGCCGATATTGAGCTTATTTAGAATTCTTCCATTCTTTATTTGTACTCTTTCTAAATAAGGGCTAAATTTGCGCCATCATGCGCCGCATTTCCCTTTTTGCCCTGTGTTTTTCCCTGCTGCAATCAGACATTTTCGCCCAGCTAGACAGCAACCAACACATTGAATATTTGCAAGAAATCAACTTGGTTGGAAAGGGCAACAACAGGGAACACAACTTCCTACCGGAAATCGTAGGGACACAGATTCAAGCAGGCAAGAAAAACAGTTTGATTGTGGTCGACAAGGTCAATGCCGTTGTAGCCAACAACTCCATGCGCCAAATCTTGGCCAAGGTACCTGGCATTCACATTTGGGAAAGCGATGGCAGTGGCATCCAAATTGGCATTGCCCACCGAGGGCTTTCACCCAACAGAAGTTGGGAATTCAATGTTCGTCAGAACGGAATGGACATCGCCGCTGACCCCTATGGGTACCCCGAAGCCTATTACAATCCGCAAATGCAATCGGTTCAGCGCATCCAAATCATCAAAGGTGCCGGTGCCTTGCAATACGGCCCTCAATTCGGTGGCTTGATCAATTATGTCATGAAAGATGGCAGTGACATTCACAAGCCCCTGGCCATTGAAAGCGAACAAACCTTGGGGAGTTTTGGCCTCAACAATCAATACATCGCTTTGGGTGGACAGAAAGGGCAGATTCATTACTACGCGTTTTACGATGCCCGTCGTGGGGATGGGTTCCGCAAGAATAGCCTGTACAATACCCAAACGGCCATGGCATCCATCAACTGGAGCCCGACGAGCAAATGGAAAATGGGAGTCGAGGTCATGCAGTTCGACATGTTGTCGCAACAGCCAGGGGGCCTCCTCGACAGTATCTTAAAGCTCGACCCCCGTGAAAGTCTGCGGGCTCGAAATTGGTTCTCTACCACTTGGAAGACCGGCCAATGGAAGAGCACATATACGTTCAACAAAAACACCCAAATTCAAGGTTCCGCATTCGGCATGGACGCTTACAGAAAAAGCGTTGGTTTCTTAAGCCCCATTACTATCCCTGATCCCGGCGCTGATGCTGCCCGCGAGGCCGCTACTGATCGCTATCGAAATTACGGTTCGGAGTGGACCCTGCTTCACCGTTACACGCTGGGAGGCAAAACCCAATCCTTGAGCGCCGGCATTCGCTATTTCCATGGTCAAACCGATCGCCTCCAAAAGGGGGTCATCGCTGCGGGTTCAGAGCCCAATTTCGACCCTATTGACCCCTATCCCGTTCAATTGACCTTTTTAACCCAAAATAAGGCGGCTTTCGTTCAACA
>JALRLA010000365.1 GCA_023254645.1 Bacteroidia bacterium | reverse complement strand
CTCGACCTTCGGCATCAAAGAGTTCATGCCCACAGCCTTCGTGCACAGCGAGCGGCTTTTGGCGGCTGAGAATGGCCACCCCGCTGTAGCCCTTTTTCTGGGCAGGATACCACTGAAGGTGATAACCCAGAGGCCCAAATGCATCGGGGTCAATCTGCTCCGGCATGGCCTTGATTTCTTGCAAACAGACCACATCGGCGTTGGCCTCTTTCAAATACGAGAGCAAATCCTTGCTCAAGGCGGCACGAATGCCATTGACGTTGTACGACAGTATTTTCATATTAATCCCAGCATTCCATGAGCAGCAAGTGCCCAGATTGGCGTTCTACGGTGACGAATCCGTCAGCTTTGACCCGGTTCGATGATCCACTTCTCTGCGGATAGGACAAATCCAATTGGTCCAACTCCCACTCCAAGTTTTGGCTGCAGACCCCCTTAACCTCCCCCACGGGAATCAGTGATAAGGCCGTGCCCCCTGGATACCATTTTCGAAAGGGATTCGGTGCTTCAAAGACCCGCGAGTGATCATCCAAAATGGACCAGTTGATCTGATGAGAATAGGCAGCCAATCCCATCATGTTATTGACCGTATGATCGGCGCGTTTGCCCGTGGCCCAAACGATATTCACCGCCTTGTGGCCCTGAGCAATCAACCACTCCACCCCTTTTTCCAAGTCGGTTTTGTCGGCATTGGGAGCCTCAATTTTGACCACAGGCTGCAGAGCCGATAACTCCGCATAGGTTTGTTCCGATCCTGAATCAAAATCGCCCAACCAGGCATCGACGCGTATGCCCAATTGACTGGCGCGTTCAATGGCCCCGTCCAATACTAGGGTAAAGGGACTCCATTCCAAGAGCTGCCCCAAGAGTTCGTCCCCACAAGGGGCTCCATTCGCCAAAATCAAGGCTGGCTCTTGCAGGTCCCGAACGACGTGGTGCGAACTCATGGGTCAAAGTTGCAAAAAATCCGAATCTTTGGCACGATTTTTAACGCATATTTACCCAATGAAACCGCGAATTCTCTGGGCTGACGATGAAATTGACTTGCTAAAACCCCATATTCTCTTCTTAGAGGGCAAGGGTTATGAACTGCATCCCGTGAGCAGCGGTCGCGATGCCATTGATGCGGTGAAAGCCGGCTCCTTTGATTTGATTTTTTTGGACGAGAATATGCCCGGCATTTCGGGCTTGGATGCCTTGGCCCAAATCAAGCAACTCAAAAGCGAGATTCCGGTCATCATGATCACCAAAAGCGAGGAGGAACACATCATGGAAGAAGCCATTGGTTCCAAAATCGCCGATTACCTCATCAAACCGGTGAACCCCAGCCAAATCCTGCTTTCCATCAAGAAAAACTTGGATGAAAAGCGATTGGTAGGTCAAAAAACCACCCAAGGCTACCAGCGCGAGTTCATGCAAATTGGTATGACTGTTAGCGATCGATTGCGCTTTGACGAGTGGAAAGAGGTCTACAAGAAATTGGTGTTTTGGGAAATGGAGTTTGACAAAACCAACGAAGGCTCCATGATGGAAATCTTGGAAACCCAAAAGTTGGATGCCAACCGAAACTTTGCTCGATTCATCCAAGACCAATTTCCCAGCTTTTTAAATCCTACAGGCGACGGTGGTCCTATCATGAGCCACAACCTGTTTAGAAGGGCCATCAATCCCCATATTGACGGCGATGTACCGGTGTTTGTCATTTTGATGGACAACCTGCGATTCGACCAATGGAAAGCCATCGGAGAAATCATGCAAGACCGATACCGCATCAACGAGGAAGACCTGTATTTGTCGATCTTACCGACGACCACTCAGTATTGCCGAAACGCGATTTTCAGCGGCTTGCTGCCCCTTGAAATTGAAAAGCGCTTCCCTAGCATGTGGAGCAATGACGAAGATGAAGGAGGGAAAAACTTGCACGAAGAAGCCTTCTTGGCCGACTTGCTCAAGCGCCTGCGCCGAGACATTAAATTCTCCTACACCAAGGTCACCAACCTGCAGAATGCCAAAGAAATGGCCGACAAAGTCCCCAACATGATGAACAACAAATTGAACGTCATTGTCTACAACTTTGTCGA
>JALRLA010000326.1 GCA_023254645.1 Bacteroidia bacterium | reverse complement strand
CGTTTGCCTGCAATGATACCGGCAACGTGAGTTCCGTGACCCGCATCGGGACCGATCACATCGGCATTTCCATAGTGGCGCTCCCATGGATTGTTGTAATCATCGCCGACAATTTCGCGGGTATTCAAATCGGGGTTGTAGTGATAGTTCAACATGTTGCCCACTTGGTCGGCTTGTCCATCAATTTGCCCCTTCAAGCTGGAGAAACTCTCTCCACCCTTGTTCATGGCCATGCTGATGATCATCACCATCATGTTGTTTGCAGCGCTGTCCAACTCTACGGCTGATACTTCTTCGGCCGAAGGATCTTCTTTGCCGGTTTTTTCTTGGATCATGGTCATGGTCTCTTGCAAGACACTCATGCGCTCCATCACATTCTGATAACGAGCACGGTCTTTCTCAATGTCCATTTTCAGCTCTTGGTAGACCAAGTAGTCTTGGCTATTCACGTCTTCAGCATCCAAGTTTTCAAATTGCTTGCGCAACTTGGCGTAAAGGCGAACCTTTTCCATGTTGTCCCCTCCTACGTTGCGGCCGTCAGTACCACCGATGAAATTCCACCCGTGTACATCGTCGATGTATCCGTTTCCGTCATCGTCAATGCCATTACCCGCAATCTCGCCAGGGTTCGTCCACAAGACATCAACCAAGTCTTCATGGTTGACATCGGTTCCTCCATCGACAACCGCCACAATGATTTGTTTTTTGGCGGGAAGGCCCATTTGATAAGCCTCGTCAAGGGAAATACCCATGTTCGTTTTGCTAGGTGCCGAGTGGTACCAATGCATGTCGGGCTTTTCAGATTGGGCCCAAGCACTGCTGAGCACGGCGGCAGAGAGTGCAATTCCTACAATTTTCTTCATACTATCTGTTTTCGAATGGGCGCTAAGACCCTTGAGTTTTACAAAGATGCGCGTTTGCGCGCAAAGACCAAGATGCTCACCGACTTGAATGGATTCTTTGTCGACGCCTGGCCAAATACCCAGCGTCGCAAAAACTGCTGCAAGGGCTTCCATTTGATGACGTCCATAGGGGCGGTGATGTACTGAGT
>JALRLA010000264.1 GCA_023254645.1 Bacteroidia bacterium | reverse complement strand
TGGTGGTTGAGGCCAGCGCCGACCGTATAAGCGCCTTGGCGTTTTCAAAGGTGACCCCCTTGACGTACACAGAGCCCAGGTTTCTTCCTAGTTCGATGCGGCCGCGGTTGTCTACGGGGCAGACTTGGTTGTAATACGAGTTTCCAAACAGAGAGATGCCAATCTCATCACCAATGCCAATCTCGTAATTGGCCGGCGCCTTGGCATCTAAGCTTCTGTCATAAACCGCTAGGTTGGTGTTGCGGTACAAGCCCTGGCCAAACACCTCGTTGCTTGCGCTGGGTTTGGGTGTTGTGAACACCTGCTCTTCAATGGCGTCGGTTTGGTTGGTGGCAGCTATTACACTGGCGGCGTTGGCCTCGCTTGTCTCGCTCGGTGCGGTTTCGGTCAACCCAGAAACGCGCGCCTTGAATGCGGCCACCTCAGAGGCGGCCATTCCTTGAGCGACGGCCATTTGTTCCACCTGGTCGGGTGAAAGCCCTTGCGACTGTGCCTTTTGTAGCATTGCCAAAATATCGGCATCAGAGTAATCGCTTGCTTTCAAGCTAGAGGGTACCGGTTGGGCAATAGCCAGTGCGCTGCACAAGAAAAGGCCCAAACACAGAGAAAAACCACGGGTTTTCATACTTCAAAAATACAGCTTCGCCCTTTGGGTCACAGGGTGTGACCTAGGCAATAGACAGAACCTCGACAAGTGTCATGGTTTCTTCCACAAAAATATAGGGGTTTTGAGGGGCTTTTGTCCTCGAGTTGTTCACCGTGGGTGGGTTTTTGGTAGAGGGCTGGGCGTTTAATTGAACGAGCAGAGGGTCATCTCTCCCGAAGGCTCAAGGCGAGCGTAGCGAGCCGGCCCCAACCAAGTGCCGGTGTTGATGTAGCGAGAACCGTTTGAAAGCACCAAGTCAAGGGCCAGGTGTCGGTGGCCAAACATGTAATAATCAGCCTGATGGCCGGCTGTGATGAGGTTTTCGCAATGCTTGTACAACAACTCCTTTTCGTTCTGGGTAAACACCGGGGGTGCTTGTTTTTTTCGGCTGTTTCGGCTCAATCGACTCGCAAACG
>JALRLA010000227.1 GCA_023254645.1 Bacteroidia bacterium | reverse complement strand
AATTCAGAAAAAGCAGAAAATAATCTCGCCCTTGGGCGGTTTTTGGAGTAATCGCAAAAAAAGGGCCCAGCCTTTGCTGTAGAATTGTGAATTATTTATGAAAAAGTGGATCGTTCGCCTGAGCCTCAGCCTAGCTACCCTGTTTTTATTGCTGCTTCTGTTGCCTTTGCTGTTCAAGGGGAAAATCGTAGAAGCGGTTACAAAATCTGCGAATCAAAACTTACAAGCCGACCTGTCATTTGATCCCAATTTGCACTTGAGTTTCTTGCGCCAATTCCCCAACCTCAGTGTAGGTGTTCAGGATCTGAATATTGTAGGGCAAGACTCTTTTGATGGCGTTGAATTGTTGCACGCCGACGAACTTCAATTGACCATCAACCTCAAGTCTTTGTTTTCCGATCACTATGAGATCGGTAGCATCCAAACCGAGGGACTACGCACTCACATCGTCTATTTAGAAAGCGGCAAGGCCAATTACGACATCACTATGCCCGACACAGGAGCCATTGATACCACCACAGGCGCCCCAGTGTCATTGTCTCTGCAACGAATTACCATGAACAATACTAGCCTGGTTTATGACGACGCTACTATGGACTACCATATGGCATTGAAAGGCTTGGATCTTTTGGCTTCGGGTGCAATGGAAGATGTACAATTTGATCTCGAAACGGAACTTAGTTGCAAAAGTCTGGACATGTCTTACGGAGGCATGACCCTTCTTCAATCGGTAGCCGTACAAACAGAAACCGTCTTAAACATGGACATGGACAAGTTCCGCTTTGGATTTGACGTAAAAGAAATTCTGTTGAATGAACTGCCCTTAACCGCCAAAGGATGGGTGCAATTGAACGAGAACAACATTGACATGGATATCGCTGCAGAGGCCAAAGGCAGTAATTTCAAAGCCTATTTGTCAGCGGTTCCTGGAGCCTACATAAAAGATTTTTCTGGTGTAAAGACCTCTGGAAAAGCAGCCTTTTCATTGGCTCTGAAAGGCCAAATGACCGATGATTTGATGCCGGCTACCGATTTAAAATTGCTCGTAGAGAATGCCTCAGTCCAATATCCGGGTTTACCTGGTGCGGTAAACGGCATTCAAGTAGACTTTCACTTTGAAAACGCCGACGGCATTGTGGACCATTCCATCGTCGAATTGAAACAATTGGCCTTGAACCTCAACGGCAGCCCTTTCGGCATGCAGTTGTACATGACCCATCCCGAATCCAATCCCTATGCTAAGGGCAAAATAGATGTGGAAACTGATCTGTCCAAGTGGTCTCAGTTCCTGCCCACCGAAGCTAAAGACCTGCAAGGATGGCTCGCCATTCACGCCTCTTTTGATGGACATTACAGCGAGCTCAACTCAGGGGGTGTCGCTGACTTGAAAGCAGAAGGAAGTTTGGAAGCCAAGGGCATTCAGACCCAGTATTCAGGTTTGGCATTTGCGTTGACCGAATTGAAGGCTAGTTTGAATCCTAAACAATTTGATTTATCATCACTGGACATGACCTGGGGCAAAAGCCGTTTGCAAGGCTCGGCTCAGGTGTCTAACGCCTTGGGTTACATGCTCAACGACGAGACCCTCCACGGTCGATTGAACATGGTTAGCAAGAGCATCGATGCCAATGAATGGATGGCTGCTCTTTCGAGCACAACTGAGCCTGGAGCAACTGTATCGGAAGCACAAGCCGAAGACGGAGCATTGGCCGGTCGTGTCGAACCTGACACGGCTTCCGCTCTGCCCGTTCTCCCTAAGAATTTGGACTTGGTAGCCAAAGCCACCATCGATAAACTCGTTTACGACTCCTACGAACTGGAAAACTGCCAAGCCGATATTCGTTTGCAAGACGGCACATTGACTATCAACCCATTGAGTGCAGAATGGATGGGCAGCCAATTCAGTTTGAACAACACCCGCTACGCGTATGCTTTAGGAGGAAAACCAGAAGCCGCTCTTGGATTGAATATTCTCAAGATCAACCCCTCAGCCCTGGCCGAACACTTGAGTTTGATACAGTCTTATGCCCCCATATTGAAGAATATTGATGGCTTGGCCAACTTGGGCTTCAACCTCAGCTCCAACCTGACACCTGACATGCAGCCTGACTTTTCAAGCACAAATGCCAATGGGGTATTCGAATTGTTTAAAGGCATGCTGAATGTACCCAAATGGATGGCCACCGCTACCGAACCTTTGAAGTTGAATGCTAGTGCTTGGCAATTGAGCCCCACCAAGGTCGGATTCGAAATCGTTCAAGGTAAACTGGCCATGAAAGATTCCCTCAAATTGACCATGCCTGAAGGCGCACTCATGAGCGTAAAAGGAGCCGTGGGCTTGGATCACAGCTTATCCTTTGGTGGTACCATACGCTACAAAGGCAAGAGCCTTCCGTTCTTCATTGGTGGCACTACCGCAGATCCGGTTATGAAAGTAGATTTTAAGGCCCTGGGTATTCAGATGGCTCAACCCTATGTTGACCAGGCCAAAGAAAAGAAAGACCAAGTCGTCAATGAAGCCCTAAACGCCGCCCGAAAAGAGGCCGATCGCATCAAAGCCGAGGCCTCTAAACAAGCCGACCGCATTCGCAGTGAGGCTTCTGCCTTGGCCGACAAGCAGAGATCACTAGCTGAAAAAGCCTATGAGACCGCCATGAACGAGGCTCAAAAACAGGCTGATTTATTGGTCTCTCAAGCGGGCAACCCCTTAGCCAAAGCCGCTGCTCAAAAGGCCGGCGAAAAGGCGGTCAAAGAGACCGATAAAAAAGCTAAGGCCGCTCGTGAAAAAGCCATCGAGGCCGCAGCCAAATTGGAAGCCGATGCCAATGAAAAAGCCAACGCCTTGGAAATAGAAGCCTCGCTAAAGGCCGATGCTGTCATCAAGGCCGCTGAAGAAAAGGCGGGTTAAGGCTTCATTGCCAGCCTGAGTTGCCCGAAGTGGTAATAGCTGTGTTCCAACATGCCAAATAGGTTGACTTCATAGCTGCCGTATTCGGCTTTGACGAAGGGTTCTGACCATACGGACTCAGGCATTTGAGCCATTTTTAATTCCAATTCCCTACCGGTATCAATGACCGTTGAAACAAACGGTAACCAATCTGATTCATCTTCCCATTTGGGATGATCAAAACTCTCAGAGTCTTTTGCGTGTAAAGGGCCTCCTTGAAGCACAGTCAATTGCGCTCGCTGATAGTAATGAATATGAAACAAGACGGCTGCGGCTGAATTCCTTCCCACTTTCGTATTCAAAAACTGAGCAAACGTGTGGTTCTGAATCAACTCCGACAAACTGGTTTCTGTCCAGTTGGGACCAAAAAACAGAACGTGAACTCTACTGGCGATGAAGGCTGATTTGGACATGAATCTCGCCAACAATTTACAGAATTGACAAGCTCTTTTCATGATGAATGAAATCGCCTAATCCAAGTCAATTCCTTTGTATATTTGCCACCCCAACCGAAAGGTTGACACTTGCCCAGATGGCGAAATTGGTAGACGCACTGTCTTCAGGTGGCAGCGCCGCAAAGCGTGCAGGTTCGAGTCCTGTTCTGGGCACTAAGAACACAAAGCCCTTGGCCATAGCCAAGGGCTTTTTTTATTCTACGGCTTAAGCCACGCAGAGCGTGAGCGAAAAGGCGAGAATGAAAAAAGGACCGCGCGGCAGCGCGGTGGCTTTGGGCTCGGAATTCGGCCTAACAGGTTCGCTGAGGCGGCGCAGCCGCCGAGGCAATCATGTCTGCTCTTGAAGAAATATTAGCTAGCTGTTACGGCGAAAGTTCAATGGCAGTAAAACCACAGAAAACACGCAGGTTAATTTTTTCTCGAATTTTTCCGGTAATAGGGAATGTAGATCTGCTTACTTAGAACACCGATAATCACCGAAAGCCAAATGATGAACTCCCACCAAGCGGGCCAATTTGTTGTAGAAGAAAACACTCGGAAAATCATGGCGGCCGAATAAACAATTACAAAGCCATACAACCCGTAATTCTGCCTCTTTTGGATACTGTCCTTCATGTTTTGGAAATCAACTTCCAGTATGACGCTCAACTTACCCAATGAGTATGCAGAAGGTTCAACCTCGTGGTTTTCGATGCGTTGAATGGTTCGTTCGGTCAACCGAGAATGCTCCGCCAATTCAGCTTGAGTAAGCCCTTTTTGCTGTCGCGCCTTTTTGATCTCACTGCCCAATTGCATAGTACAAAAATAGCCATAGCCCACTTTCAACATCCCTGATTCCTACACGACATCTGCACGACATTTACTGAGTGTGTTCCTCTAAGCAACCCCATTATTTCTAAAAATGCGAAAAAAATGGCCTGGGATAACCCTTACCATTTCCATCATCCATAGTCCCTTTTCCACCCAGATCTAAGACTCTTCATGGCTTGGATTAGACAACAATTAGTATATTCTAATTTATTATGTTTGATTAATCTAACTTTGTATTCGAAGTGCGCCCAA
>JALRLA010000379.1 GCA_023254645.1 Bacteroidia bacterium | reverse complement strand
TTGCGCCAGATCGAATAGGGGCGCTTGGCGCGGCCCGAGACCTCGGCAATGATGCCGGCCTTCTCGAGCTCGAGCCGCATATCGGAGGTGATCTTTTCGATCACTTCGCCCGATTCCTTTTGCATCATCATTCCCCAATGCCCAGAAGACGATTATTGGAGTTCGGTTGTCAAGAGCGTAGACGAGCAGGGCGGCAGGCATTTCACGTTCGAATCAGAGCTAGAACCCACTTGGGCCATGCGGGCATTGACTGGACTGCTTGACTCCTTGATGGAGGCCGATGATTTCAATGCCAAACGCTCGGTCATCGGCGGCTTAAGCATGGGCGGCATGGGTACTTTCGAATTGGTATCGCGCAGGCCTCAATACTTCCACAAAGCCTTTCCCATATGCGGAGGCGGTGACCCCGATATCGCGCCGCTGGCCTACCAAACCGAATGGTGGATCTTTCACGGCCTAAAAGACGACATCGTCGACCCTGAATTTTCCAAAGCCATGCACCAGGCCTTTTTGGAAAACGGCGTGCAAAGCACCCTGACCCTTTACCCCGAAGCCAACCACAACTCTTGGGATTCCTGTTTTGCTGAACCCACCCTCTACTTATGGATTCGAAATTGATCATCACCGCTTGTCTTGCGCTGTACAGCGCCAGCAGCCAAGCCCAGTCCTTCCAGCAAGGAAACTACCAGACCGACATCAGGCTGATCAATGAGCATACGCTGCGATTTGAGGTTCGGCCCGCTGAATACGACAACCTCGAGCACTTCAGCTACCACCAACCCGCTGCTGCCCCCATGGTTTGGAATAAAGTCGAGCAAAGCGATAGCTTGATCGTTTGGAGCAACCTTAAGATGAGGCTTGTATACGACAAAATCAGGCAGAGTGTACGCGTGGAACAGCCCAATGGCAGCATCTTATGGTCCGACCACCCCGATTTCCCCTACCGTTCCCAAAACGGCTTCATGACGCATTACTCCCAACTGCAAGAGGGGGAACGCTTCATCGGCTTAGGTGAAAAGACCGGAAACCTGGACCGAAGAGGCACGGGCTATACCCTTTGGAACTCCGATTACTTTGGTTATACGACCGAGCAAGACCCCTTGTACGTGAGCATTCCCTTTTACATGGGTTTGAGCCACAATCAGTGGTACGGTTTGTACGTGGACCATGCAAGCAAAAGCGAATTCAATTTTGGGGCAGGCAATACCGAATTCTCTTCGTTCGGCGTCAACGACGAACACCTGGTCTTTTATCTGTTTGTGGGAGACCCAAAGACCATTTTGCTGCGATATACCGAACTGACCGGACGCCATGCCATGCCCCCTCACTGG
>JALRLA010000139.1 GCA_023254645.1 Bacteroidia bacterium | reverse complement strand
GTAAGCGCTTAGAGACCATTCGATTGGATACGGGCCCTGATTGGATTTTCAAGAAGGGCAATGATTTGTACGTGAGAACGTACAACAAGAATTATGAATTTCACATAGGCAATTGATGTAGGGGTTCACTTACTAAGGGTTATGGCAAACGATCAAAATCTTTACAACTACCGGGCCCCACGTTCAGGACAAGTAGAAACGGGTTTGTTCAGTGCGAAAGGCCGAATCACGCCAAAAGCGTTTTTGCTGCGGCTCGGGGCCGCAATATTCATTTATGAACTGGGATTGGTGCTGAATTACTCGGGCATCGAAGATGGAATCAGCCCAGATTTTGATTCGTTTTTCAGGGTGTTGCACCAAGTCATATCTCCCGTTGTTCTCCTTGCCTTTATCGCCATTCAAGCGGTAAAAAGGGTTCACGACACAAATCGCTCGGCTTGGCACGTGTTTCTGTTTTTTGTTTTGTTTCAGAAGGGCACACAGGGAACAAACGATTATGGTTTGGACCCGATCGAGCCAAAAACAGAAGAGTTTTACGAGGATGTAGAAAAAAACACAGATGAAGGCAAAGAGAAATCGTTTAGCAACGACAAAGAAGAGGCAGCAATCGCTGTAGAAGAGACAAAACCAGCATTCGTTGAGTCTGAGCTCGACAAAGGAATCGTCTTTTTCATTGGCATAGTGCTGGTTCTTGTAGGTGTAATTGTCGGATATGTCGTAGAAGAAAACAGCCGTCACAATGCTGTCATGGACACCATGTATGAGATCGAGGCAATAGATACTGCCACTGATGATGCACCATTAGAAGAAGGTGACATGGATGACGATTACATTTTGGACATTCCTTTAGAGGAATATTGACCAAAAACAGTCATCAAGGTTTCGAACGCACCGAATCAGAATCCTTGTTTTTGGGTTTTGTTGAACCACTGTCGTTGACGGCTGGTTTAGCCGGCGTATTTGCGCTGGGCTTTTCGATGATTTGGGGCAGGAGCTTTTCAGCTTTGTTTAACAAAGAAATATAAGAAGCGGGCAAGCCCCATTTTCGAACCCCATCAATGGCTGTTCTGATTTCATCTAGCTCTTTTTTCGATGGCTTTTTGTTGCCCAATTCCGAACACCGATACAAAACAGAATAAAAGTGAATGGCTTGTTTCTGTTTTTCTGGGTTGTCGGATAAAAAGGGGTTAGGTTCGTTGGGTTTGGTTTCTGTAACGGTTTCAACCTTGGGTTCTAAAGCCTCATTTATATAAAAAAAAAGGAGGCAAAAGACCATTGCCACAAGGGAAACGATCAAATACAGGTATAGTTTATTCCTGCGACTTAGGTGTTTGAGCCAGTTTTTGGCCTCGGTCAATTGTTGTTTTAACTCATCAGAGTTTTCACTTTCTGGTCTGGAAAAGTTGGGTTTTTTCCCTTTGAACGGATTCGAAGGCGGAGGTGTATCAATGGGCTTTGGTTCGGAATAGGGCACAATTGTATTGCCTGACTTTTGAAACAACATCA
>JALRLA010000363.1 GCA_023254645.1 Bacteroidia bacterium | reverse complement strand
ACCTAAAATTGGACGATATAGATGGGTATATTGATAAAAAATTGTACTCTAAGGCCAAAATAGAATTGGATAAAATAGCTTGGACCAAAATCAGCATAAACAGTGGGGAAACGGAGACGGAGAAAGAGTATTTCAACTCTTATATCAATCGCAAAAACTCCATCAATGACAAACTCCCGAAGTACAAACGAATCAAAATTGAAGAAACATTAACAAACGACTAACCAATATGAAAAAAGTAGTAATATTTAACCGCGTAGAATCTTACGAGAAATCAAAAGGTTGCAAATTAGGATGTAGCCTGTTTGCAGTGAAAGATGATTATAAGATCGAACAGTCTAGGAAACAATTCTTTGAAAAAACCCTCAGCGAAAAATTCAATTCGATTTCTTCACAAGGCTTCCAATTTGAAGATGGCAAAGTATTATCTCACAATTTATTTGTAGAGAACGTACTTCAGGAAGACACTGGTAAACATGGTGTCTACCGATTTCAACAATCCAACAATAGTTCTTACAAGATTTATTTCGGTCCATTAATTGTAGCAAAAAAGAAACTTGGTTGTGGATCACGTTTGGGTTGCAAGGGCATAAGTTTCAAGGGAGGCATAGGCTGCAGTTCTAAAGGAGGCGACAACGAACAAGAACTTAACTTTTACAATGATGAGTTGAACGAAAAACACGTTTCCAAATTGAATTCTTATTTTGGGTTAAGAAAAATATTCTCTCGTGAAGAACATGATTATACTTACATCAATGATTTAGGTACCACACCATTGAATGAATTTGTCAAAGACTTTTACGAAGAGATACGAGCACAATTCGAAAACGATGTCAATCAAATCTATTCCAATGGGTTAAATTTTGATACTTTAATTGATTTGCCTTCCTATGAAAACAAATACACACAAGGTCTATTATTTAGCACTAATGGGACATTTAAAATAGAATTGCCTGATTTCAACAATCAAGTGAGTCCGTTCAAATTATTTTTGAGTCGTTTTGATTTATGGTATTTCCCAAAAGTGAAAGGTATAATTGCTCAGATTCTAGACTTTATCAAGAGATTATTGGGCATGAGTTCATCCAATGATGACAACATAGAAGGAACCGATATCATCGAAGATTCCAACCTTGAGAAATTGACAACTATCTATGAAAATGACTTTAATTCCCAATTAGAAGCCGAAAAAATTCATAAACAAAAAGTAGATAAATTTACAGAACAGTTTCTTAGCGAGGTACCCGTTACATTAGCATTCCCTTTAAAGCGTACTTGGGGCGACTTTTTCACCGGTAGAAGACGTTACACCTTCCACACATTCTCAGCGCATGGCGTAAAAGCATGAAGAAACTGATCGTTGCTTGCATACGATTTTATCAAAAACACTTGACCCAATTCACGCCCGATTGCCTGTACGAACCCAGTTGCTCAGAATATTGCGTTTTGGCAATTGAAAAGTACGGGCTTTCGCGCGGTTGGAAAATGTTCAAGGAGCGATTCAATCGTTGCGACAGAGCACACATTCACAATTATGGCATGAAAGATTATCCCTAAACAACATGAACGATCACGATTTTTTTCCCGTTGACCGCTTGGTCGAATTCGGTTTGAGTATGGCTGTGGCGCAGCAAATGGTTCAAGGAATGAATGCTGCTGTTACCCAAATGCATGTGCCTGGGGCCATGAACCCCAGCAGCCCACAACCCTCACAACTGTTTTATGCGGTATTGGACGACAAGCAATCAGGACCCTATTCAGAAACTGAAATTTCCAGGTTAGTCAACGAAAAAACCATTTCAAAAGATACATTGATGTGGAAACCAGGAATGCCCAATTGGGCGCCGGCCGAAGAAATTCCTGAAATTTTAAAGTTGGTGGTTTTGATTCCGCCGCCGCTGCCGCCTCAGAAATAAAGTAGCATCTTTGCAGGGTGCGAGTATTGTTGATTGCTGCCATGTGCATGACTCAAGTCGTGCAAGCCCAATCGAATTTGGACAGCACCCGTGAGGGCTTCAAGCGCAGCGAATTGGGTCTTTGGTTCAAAAAGCACGACCCCGGCACCCCCTTGATCAAGCTAGCGGCTCGGCTGCACAAAGCTGATGGTGAATCCCTTCGTTTGCCTAGCCCTTCCTATCAGTTGGTCTGGAGAGACGAGTTCGAGTCGTTCGACGATCAGTCCTGGCAGCGAGGCCAACCCTGGGGGCGCTACCACGGGCAGCTGCCTCACCAATTTTATGGAGACGATGAGGTGCTTGACTCCGGCGGATACTTGCTTCTCCAAAACCGCTTCCACCCCACCGATTTCATTCAAGAGCGCTGGGTTCCCGATTCGAGTGCCTCCATTCTCATTGGAGCCGAACCTACGCTCAGACGAGAGGCTGATACGCTGAACATTCCCTGGGGAACCGGCTTGGTGAACACCTTTCACAGCCAATCTTGGACCTACGGTTTCTTTGCCGTTCGCTGCAAAAATCCCTCTGGCCCCGCCACTTGGCCGGCCTTTTGGTTGACCGGTCGCTACAACTGGCCCCCCGAAATTGACATCTTTGAAATGTACGGGCTCAAGAACGGCAAGCGCATTCACCGCCAAACCATGACCCTGCACTTCGGCAAGATCGAAACCCAGACCAAACGGCTGATCATGCGGCACTTTCAGTTGCCCAAAAACACCACCGACAGCTTTCACATTTACGCCTGCGAGTGGACCCCTGATGTGATTCGCTTTTACACCGATGGGCGGCAGGTGGCCCGGGTCAAACTCAACCGCTACATGAAGCAATATTTCCAAGAACCCATGTATTTGATTGTCAACAATGCCGTTGACCACCGATATTTGGACTACTTGGATTCTAACCAAGCGCCCACTTCCTTGGTGGTCGATTGGATTCGAGTCTACCAAGAACCCTAACTTCGCAGCATATGAAAGGCATTATCCTCGCCGGAGGGGCCGGAACCCGCCTCCACCCTTTGACTTTGGCCATGAGTAAACAATTCATGCCGGTCTACGATAAGCCAATGATCTATTACCCCCTATCAACCCTTATGCAGGCTGGCATTCGGGAGGTATTAATCATCAGCACACCTCATGATTTGCCCAACTTCCAAAACCTCTTGGGTGACGGGTCTCAATTGGGAATGCGTTTCGACTACAAAGTGCAACCTAGCCCTGATGGATTGGCACAGGCCTTTGTATTGGGCTCCGATTTCATTGGCAATGATGACGCCTGTTTGATTCTAGGAGACAACATCTTCTTCGGAGATCACATGAAAGAAACCCTCAAAACTTGCGACAACCCAAAGGGTGGCATCGTCTTCGCCTATCATGTGTTTGATCCCGAGCGCTATGGGGTTGTTGAATTCGACAGCAATTTAAAAGCCATCAGCATAGAAGAGAAACCGAAAGAGCCCAAAAGCAATTATGTGGTTCCCGGTTTGTATTTCTACGATAACCGCGTGGTCGACATTGCCAAAAACCTCAAGCCCTCACCCCGCGGCGAATACGAAATCACCGACGTAAACAAATACTACTTGGCCCAAGGGGAACTAGAAGTACGCCTAATGGAAAGAGGAACCGCTTGGTTGGATACCGGAACCCACCAATCGTTGATGCAAGCTGGCCAATACGTACAGGTCATCGAAGATCGACAAGGCTTAAAAATCGGATGCATCGAAGAAATTGCCTGGCGCGAAGGCTTCATTTCAACTGAAGAATTGCTCAAATTAGCCAAGCCATTGATGAAGAGTGGGTATGGCGAGTACTTGGTCAATCTGACCAAACGCAAGTACTAAGCCGTCAACAAGCGGTTT
>JALRLA010000080.1 GCA_023254645.1 Bacteroidia bacterium | reverse complement strand
AACTCCTTTCATTCCTCTTCACTTCAAGCATCGGACGCAAACTCATTATGGCCCTAACAGGGCTTTTTCTTTGCCTGTTCCTCGTGGTACATCTGATCGGAAATCTTCAGCTTTTCAAAGCTGACGGAGGCTACGCCTTCAACCATTACGCTTGGTTCATGACTAGCAATCCGCTGATCAAAACCGTGAGCTGGGGCTTGTACGCCATGATCATCTTGCACGCGGTCAAGGGCATTTATTTGGCCATGAACAACCGCAAGGCCCGCCAATATCGCTACGAGGTAAGCGCAGGCAGCGCCAACAGCAGTTGGTCAAGCCGCAACATGGCCATCTTGGGTAGCATCATCTTCATCTTTATTGGCATTCACATGGGCGACTTCTGGCGCGAATACAAATTCGGCGATGAAATCACCTGGAGAAGCTATACGCAAGATTACAACACTCAAGAAGTGACTTGGACCGAATACACCCCTGTTGAAGGGCAGAAGATCTATGCCAAAGACATCGAAGGAGGCCACATGTTGGTCGCCAAAGATTTGTATTCAGAAGTATACGAAGCCTTTCGCCAACCCTGGATAGTATGGATCTACGTCTTGAGCATGTTGGCCTTGGCCTTCCACCTCTTGCACGGGTTCCAAAGCGCCTTCCAAACCCTGGGCGTGAATCACCCTTCGTACAGCCCCATCATTCAGTTCATTGGCCGTGCCTTCGCCATCTTGGTTCCCCTAGGATTTGCGGCTATTCCCTTGTACGTTTTGTTTCAATAATTCAATACCATGAGCCAAAAACTCGATTCGAAGATACCTGCAGGCAACATCGCCGATAAGTGGACCCAATACCGCTCATCGGTTTCATTGGTCAACCCTGCCAACAAACGCAATTTGGAAGTCATTGTGGTAGGAACTGGCTTGGCTGGAGCCTCAGCCGCCGCTACTCTGGCTGAAATGGGATACAAAGTCAAAGCTTTTTGTTTCCAAGATTCTCCCCGCCGTGCGCACTCCATTGCGGCTCAAGGGGGTATCAACGCCGCTAAGAATTACCAAAACGACGGTGACAGCGTTTACCGTTTGTTTTACGACACCATCAAAGGTGGTGACTATCGCGCTCGCGAGGCGAACGTACACCGCTTGGCTGAAGTATCAACCAATATCATTGACCAGTGCGTCGCACAAGGGGTTCCCTTTGCCCGTGAATATGGCGGAACGCTGTCCAACCGTTCTTTCGGTGGCACCCAGGTTCAGCGCACCTTCTATGCAGCCGGCCAAACCGGTCAGCAGTTGTTGCTCGGAGCCTACAGTGCTTTGGAGCGCCAGGTAGGTGTCG
>JALRLA010000009.1 GCA_023254645.1 Bacteroidia bacterium | reverse complement strand
CATTCAGCGGCCAAGCTCCTGACAAGGCCTTCCACTGCTCCTTTGGCCGCTGCCACCGAAGCATGAAACGGCATGCCCTGCCCGACTGCCACGGTTGAAAACAGGACCACAGAGGCCTGGCCTGCAGCCTTCAGCGCCGGCGTGCACTGCTGCAAGGCATGAACCGCACCCAATACGGAAACTTGAAAATCGCGAATGAAATCTTGCTGTTTCAAACCTCTAAAGGGCTTCAAATTGATGGACCCGGGCGCATAGACCAAGCCATGCAAGACTTCGGGAAGTCCTTCAATGGCGGCATCAGATTCTGCGTCAAAAGGCAACCAATGAGCTCCTGCGACATCAGCCGAGCTTCGGCTCAGCACCCAAACCGAGTGCCCCCCTTGAATCAATTGTTCGGCCACGGCCAATCCGATACCCTTGGTACCACCAAATACAGCGTAATTCATATTCCAGTAACAGCCCAAACCCACCGAGGGTTTGGATGGGGGGCATAAAAAAGCCCCGGCTATCGCCGGGGCGTCATTTCAATTAAATACTCAAGGCCTAACTCACCCTCGAGTTTCCTTCCAGTAACCCCGCCAGACGAGCCGTACAGGCTCTTAATCCAGACCCAAACGCTGAGCCAGGTCCAAACCATGCTGTTTGGCCGTCTCTTTAGCGATCTCATACCCAGCATCAGCGTGGCGAACCACACCCATACCCGGATCGTTATGCAACACGCGGGTCAATCGACGCTGCGCGTCATCTGTACCGTCGGCTACGATGACCATTCCTGAATGAATGCTGTAACCCAGACCTACCCCACCACCGTGGTGCAAGCTCACCCAAGAAGCGCCGCCTGCAGTGTTGATGAAGGCATTCAAAATCGGCCAGTCTGCCACGGCATCAGAGCCGTCCATCATAGCCTCTGTCTCGCGGTTAGGAGACGCGACTGAACCCGTATCCAAGTGATCGCGACCGATCACAATGGGGGCTTTCAATTCCCCGTTGCGCACCATTTCATTGAAGGCCAAAGCAGCTTTCTGTCGCTCTCCCTGACCCAACCAACAGATTCGAGCAGGAAGGCCTTGGAAGGCGATGCGCTCCTGGGCCATGGTTACCCAACGGCGCAGGCTTTCGTTCTCAGGGAAGAGTTCCAAAATCTTGCGGTCGGTGGCGTAAATATCTTCAGGATCTCCGCTCAAGGCCACCCATCTGAATGGGCCTTTGCCTTCGCAGAACAAAGGGCGAATGTAAGCGGGTACGAATCCAGGAAAATCAAAGGCATTTTTCAAGCCCTTTTCCAAAGCACGGCCGCGCAAATTGTTGCCATAATCAAAGGTAATGGCCCCTTTCTTTTGCATTTCCAGCATCAGCTCCACGTGCTTGACCATGGTCTGATAACTGAGCTCCACGTACTGATCAGGATTGCTTTCGCGCAAAGTATCGGCCGCATGCGTGCTCATGTTCATGGGATAGTATCCGATCAAGGGGTCGTGTGCCGAAGTTTGGTCGGTCAATGTATCGGGAATTACGTTGCGCTCCAGCATACGATGCAGCAAATCAACAGCATTGGCTTTCACGCCTATGCTCACCGCATCGCCCTTTTCTTTGGCGGCCAGAGCCATATCGATGGCTTCATCAATGTCGCGAGACATGAAATCCAGGTAACGGGTTTCCAGGCGCTTGCGTATGCGCCACTCTTCTACCTCGGCAACCAAAGCCACCCCTTCGTTCATGGTGATGGCCAAGGGCTGAGCCCCACCCATTCCACCCAAACCGGCGGTGACGTTCAAGGTTCCTTTCAAGGAGCCACCGAAGTGTTGACGGGCACATTCGGCGTAGGTCTCGTAGGTACCTTGCACAATACCCTGAG
>JALRLA010000403.1 GCA_023254645.1 Bacteroidia bacterium | reverse complement strand
AGTTTGGCCGCTCGCTTGGCGCTCGCGGCCTGCACCGACATTTCAGCCTTGAACACCGGCTCAAACGGCCAACCCTGTGTACCTGCCGGCTTCATATCTCTGAGCCACACCACAAAATACGGATTGGCTGCCTTTCATCCGGAATTCCCCGTTGGGATTGACTTGGAAGGCCCACGTCCTCAAATTCTGCGCATTGCCGATAAGTTTTCAACTTCAGAAGAGCGCTCTCGTTTTACGCAGGAGAACCTAGAGGCTGGTTTATTGATTTTGTGGACTTGCAAAGAAGCTGTTTTCAAAGCCTACGGAAAAGGAGATGTAGACTTCAAAGAGCACATCCAAGTAACACCTTTTGACCCCGCCGATCAAGGACAACTCATCGTTCATTTTGGCCTAGACCCACAAGCCTGGCAGGTCCATTACTCGAAATGGGAAGACTTGACCATTACCCTGGCGCTTGCACTGCCTCAGCCAATTGGGCCACTTTCAGTTTAAAGCTAAAGGTTGAGCCGGCTCCTTCGGTGCTGATCACATGAATCTGCTCGCCATGGGCCTCTACAATGTGTTTGCATATACTCAGGCCCAAACCTGACCCGCCTGAAGCGCGCGACCGATCACCGTCAACTCGGTAAAATCGCTCAAATATTCGCTTCACGTGGGCGGTAGAAATTCCAATACCATTGTCGGCTACCTCCACAATGATTCGCTCACCGATGTGACTCAACTTGAAGCGAGTTTGGCCCTCTTGCTTTCCGTACTTGATGGAATTGATGCCCAAATTGGTGATGACCTGTCGTATCAAGGTTGGATCGGCCTCTACCCAAAATTGAGGACCGGCGGCATTTACGCTCATGCCAATTTGCTTTTCGCTGGCTTGCAATTCCAAACTCTCCACCACATCCCTGACCAAGGCCAACATGTCAAATGGCTGAATGTCAGGCTTCATCACACCGCTTTCGATTTTGGTGATGGAATCCAGGTCTTTCACGATTTGACCCAAGCGATTGGAGTTCTTCATCGCTTTTGAAAGGAATTTAGCCCGCATATCTGCCTCCATTTCGGGATCATCCATGATGGCATCCAAATAGCCTTGAATGGAGAACAATGGGGTCTTGAGCTCGTGCGCCACATTTCCCACGTAGTCCCTGCGATAAGACTCCATTTGCCTCAATCGGGTCAACTCAGCACTTCGAGATTCAAACAATCCTTTCAGTGCCGACTCCACGTCTTTGGCAGCTGTGAGCGGTTGATTTCCGACTCCTTGCAAACCCTCTGCTTCAATGATTTTTTGCAATCCCCGTCGAATGCGTTTTTCCCGACGGTACCATAGCACACTGACCAGAATTACTGCCACCAGGAACACTCCTGTTGAGGCCCACAATACGGGCTGAATCCAGGCTTGGGTACTTTGCATGATTCAAAAATACAACCTGAGACACGAACCCTTTGAACTGTTGGCAAAAGGGTTCACAAAATGTGAAAAGCGGGGGGCGGGAACGGCCTAATTTTGTGGGTTCATGAATTGGCCGAACGAAACCCCTTCCAACGAAGTTCCTCCATTTTTGGACAAATTGAATGCGCCCCAGCAGCAAGCGGTGATGCGCAGCGAAGGGCCGGTCATGATCATCGCAGGTGCCGGATCTGGCAAAACGCGGGTATTGACCTACCGCATTGCCTATTTGATGTACAAAGGAGCTGACCCCTTTCAAATTCTTTCGCTAACCTTCACCAACAAGGCGGCTCGAGAAATGCGCGAGCGCATCGAACACTTGGTTGGGGCTCAGGCGCGCAACATTTGGATGGGTACCTTTCACTCCGTATTTGCCCGCATTTTGCGTCAAGAAGCCGACAAATTAGGCTACCCTTCCAATTTTACCATCTACGACTCAGACGATTCCAAAAGCCTCATTAAGGCCATTGTCAAAGAGATGAATTTGGATGAAAAACTCTACAAACCCAGCTTGGTATTGGGTCGCATTTCGATGGCCAAAAACAACTTGGTTGATTTTAAAAGCTACCTCAAAAACGACGAATACAACGAAGCCGACCGAGGCTCTGGGCGCCCCAAATTCGGGGAGATTTTCAAAGCCTATTCCGAGCGCTGCTTCAAAGCCGGCGCTATGGATTTTGATGACATCTTGGTCAACACCCACCGATTGTTCAAAGAGCATTTGGATGTATTGAACCGCTGGCAACACCGCTTTCGCTATGTCATGGTTGACGAGTACCAAGACACCAACCATGTGCAGTACATGATCACCAAAAAGTTGGCGGCGGTGAACCAAAACATCTGTGTGGTTGGCGACGACGCACAGTCCATTTACGCCTTTCGCGGAGCCAACATCCAGAACATATTGAACTTCGAGCGCGACTACCCCGATGTGGCCACGTTCAAATTGGAGCAGAATTACCGCAGTACGAAAAACATCGTCAATGCGGCTTCATCGGTGATCAAGAACAACGAGAAGCAGCTCGAGAAATCAGTTTGGACGGCCAACGATGACGGTGACAAGATTCAAGTGTTTCGCAACGCCACCGAAGGCGACGAAGGCCGAAAAATTGCCGAGTTCATCTTCGAGCAGAAAAGTGCTTTGCACTTGCCCAACAAGGGCTTTGCCATTCTTTACCGCACCAACAGCCAAAGCCGAGCTTTTGAAGAATCGCTGCGCCGCCAAGGCTTGGACTACCGCATTTATGGGGGTACAGGGTTCTATCAGCGCAAAGAAATCAAGGACATGCTGGCCTACCTGCGCTTTGTGGCCAACCCCAACGACGAAGAGGCACTGAAGCGCATCATCAATTACCCGGCGAGAGGAATTGGCGATACCACAGTGCAACGCGTGACTGTCTTGGCCGCCCAAGAAGGCCTAGCGCTGTGGGAAGTCATCAAATCGGCCAAGCACTTTCCTGAAATTGGAGCCTCAGCCGGCAAGGTGGAGCAATTCGCTGTGATGATTGAGAGCTTCCGTACCATGCTGGAAACACACAACGCCTATGACCTGGCCATGCACGTGGCC
>JALRLA010000247.1 GCA_023254645.1 Bacteroidia bacterium | reverse complement strand
GCTTCTGCCTCTTCCCTTCTGGCTATGTATGTAGCGTTGGCGAAGAAACAGGGTGCTGACCTAAGCCAATTGGCCGGAACCATTCAAAACGACTTATTAAAGGAATATGCAGCGCGAGGAACCTATATCTATCCGGTTCGCCCCAGCATGCGCATCATCACTGATATTTTCGAATGGTGCAGCCAAGAATTGCCCAAATGGAACACCATATCCATCAGCGGATACCACATTCGAGAAGCAGGGGCTACAGCGGCCCAAGAACTGGCCTTTACGCTAGCCAACGGCAAAGCCTATGTGCAAGCCGCTCTGGACAAGGGCTTGGAAATCGATGTATTTGGAAAACGCCTTTCCTTTTTCTTCAATGCACACAACCAGGTTTTTGAAGAGGTGGCCAAATTCCGAGCCGCTCGCCGCATGTGGGCCCACATCATGAAGGACCTGGGGGCTACTGACGACAAATCCATGATGCTGCGTTTTCACACCCAGACAGGAGGTTCCACTTTGACGGCTCAACAACCCGAAAACAATATTGCCCGTGTCACTTTGCAAGCCCTAGCCGCTGTTTTGGGCGGAACCCAAAGTCTACACACCAACGGATACGACGAGGCCCTGAATTTACCTACCGAGAAAGCAGCCCAAATTGCTTTGAGAACTCAGCAAATCATGGCCTTTGAAAGTGGAGTCACAGACACTGTCGATCCACTTGCCGGTAGCTATTTTATCGAACACCTGACCGACACCATCGAAGCAGCCGCTTGGGAACTCATCAAAAAGATGGACAAAATGGGAGGAGCCGTTGCCTGCGTAGAATCGGGTTGGATGCAAGAGCAAATTGCCCGAAGCAGCTACGAATACCAAAAAGACGTAGAAGCCGGTGAGCAAATCGTGGTGGGAGTCAATCGATTCCAAAGTACCCAAAAGGAAGCTGCCGCATCTTTCAAAATCGATGATGCGATTCGTTTGACCCAGAGCCAACGATTGCTCGAATTGAAGACCAAACGAAATTCGGAGAAAGTTCAGGAAGCACTTCAGGAACTTGAAGCCGCCGCCAAGGGAACAGACAACATCATGCCCTGCATTCTAAAGGCGGTAGAGGGGTATGCCACTCTCGGAGAAATCTCTGATTGCCTACGTGCTGTGTTCGGAGAATACCAAGGATAAATTTCACCTGTTATCTGACCACTTTTTTTACTGCGATTTTTTTAAAAAAACAAGTGAAAAAAATTAGCACAATGTGAATTTTGTATCTTTCTTAGCGTCTTGTTAGGAACTTTTCTAGAACCTCTACTCATCAATGAGTTAAAGTTCATAGAAATCCACATTTTTACGCAAAAAACTGATTTACACGAAAGACCTCTATGGAAAAAAAGTCGCACGAAGTTGTCTGGCAGGAATGCCTCAGAGTTTTCAAAGACAACGTCAACCCTCAAACTTTCAAGACATGGTTTGAACCCATCAAACCGGTGCGACTTTCCAACAAAGTATTGACCATACAGGTACCCAGTCAATTCTTTTACGAATGGCTAGAGGAACACTTCGTTCAATTGTTGCATAAGACCCTAAAAAAGGTCATCGGGCCCACCGCTAAGTTGGAATACAACATTGTTATTGAGAATGGCAACAGCGCGGGCCACCAACCTTACACCATCAACCTTCCGACAGGTTCTTCTTCTAAGCCCGTGCAGAATGAGTTGGGAATGCCCATCAATTTGGACTCTCCCATCAAAAATCCGTTCATCATTCCCGGTTTGAAGCGAATGAACATCGACAGCCAGTTGAATCCTCGCTACACCTTTGACAACTTTGTTGAGGGCGATTGCAACAAGTTGGCTCGCAATGCCGGTTTGGCCATTGCTCAAAAACCCGGCGGCACAGCCTTTAACCCTTTAATGGTTTTCGGCGGATGCGGCTTGGGCAAAACTCATTTGGCTCACGCCATTGGGAACTTGATCAAGCAAACCCACAAACAGAAAGTCGTGGTCTTTGTATCGGCTGAAAAATTCATCAACCAATTCATTGACTCTGCCAAACAAGGCAACAACAATCAGTTTGTTAACTTCTACCAATACTTGGATGTATTGATTGTGGACGACGTGCAGTTCTTCTCTAAGAAGGAGCGTACACAGGAAGTGTTCTTCCAAATCTTCAATCACCTGCACCAAAACGGCAAACAAATCATTTTGACCTGCGATCGCGCACCCAAAGATTTGAAGAACATGGACGAGCGTTTGCTCAGCCGCTTCAAATGGGGTTTGAGCGCCGACTTGGGTACGCCTGATTTCGATACCCGTGTGGCCATCTTGGAAAACAAGATGTACCAAGACGGCATCACCTTGCACAAGGACGTAGTAGAATATTTGGCCCACAACATCGACACCAATGTTCGAGAACTCGAAGGTGCTTTGATCTCTCTTCTGGCCCAAGGTTCTTTGACACGCAAACAGCTAGACCTGAATTTGGCCAAGCAGATTGTGAAGAATTTCGTCAAGAACTCTACCCGGGAAATTTCGATCGATTACATTCAGAAATTGGTCTGCGACTTCTACAACATTCCTGTTGAAGCCGTGAAGTCCAAGACGCGCAAGCGCGAAATCGTGCAGGCTCGTCAAATTGCGATGTATTTCACCAAAGACCTCACCAAGGCTTCTTTGAAAAATATCGGCATATTCTTCGGCGGCCGCGACCACTCTACCGTGATTCACGCTTGCCAAACCGTAAATGACTTGATGGAGACCGATAAGAAGTTCCGCAACGATGTGGAAGAAATCGAAAAACGCATCAAGATCAATACCTTTTAATTCCCCTTAGCA
>JALRLA010000241.1 GCA_023254645.1 Bacteroidia bacterium | reverse complement strand
GGAAACGTAATTGGTGGCCGTGTTGACTGTGCCTTTAATGGGGTAGGTCCAGCGGCTGTTGGCGGCGTCCCACGAAATGGCCCCCAGACTGGCTTCGGTGATGCTGTTGTTGGCGCTATTCCATTCATTTGTGGCGTAGCTGAAGCCCAAGGTAGCGTCGGGTTTGACGCTATAGCCTCCGTCTTCGACAATCCAAAAACGGTCCACCATGCGTTCGGAGTTTTCGCCTTGGCATTCGTTGTCGGCGTGGAATACGCCGTCGGGTAGGGGGCGGTTGTTGGGAACGGGGACATCGGCTGTTTTGTAAGTAGCGATGCGTATGAAACCTGAGTCGGCGACCTGGGTCGCTATAAAGTTGCAAGTGAAGTCAAAGCGAATGGGTGTTCCCCAGCCGCCACCCGTTACAAAGGGAATGCGGTAAACAGGGCCCACGCCGCCTCCACGAATGTTCCATTGCAATTTTCCGTAACCCTGGGCGGGCAAATTGTCGCTTCGAATACCTCCTGTTCCGAAATAACTCATGGCATTGGGAGAGGGGTTGTTGATGACCAGGGTATAGCTGTTTAGGTTGAGGGTGCGGTTGTTCAAAAAGAACCGAGCGGTGCCGCCACCGTTGTGTCCTCCTCCGATCAAGGTATGCTGATCCAATTCGACGGCGCCAAAACCCAATATGCTGACCTCGGGAAACCAGGTCATGGCGCTGCCACCAATGCGCTGGTTGAATCCCCGCAAATCCACACGGCCTTCGTTGGTGGTGAACACACCGCCTTGGCTGTTGTTGGTCCATAAGCCGGTAAAGGAGATGCGGCTATTTGGGCCTTTCAAATGAAATCGGGTGTCCTTTTCGACTGAGATATTGCCGTCTGTTCCGGTCACCACAATGCGGGCTCCATCGGTCATGACCAAATGGCCACCCGTTTGGATCCAGCCTTGGGCATACACCGAAGTGATGGCCAGCTGAGTTAGCAGTAGTCCGACTTTTTTCGCCAGTTTCATGGGGGTTAATCTCTCGCGGGTTGGGGAGTGCCCATCATTTGACGAACAAGGGCCTGGAGTTCTTCGTTTTGCTTTTTCAACTCCTCAATTTGGGCTTGTTGCTCTTGGACGGCTTTCACCAAGGGGACAACGAAGGTCCCGTAGCGAAGGGCGTAATGATCGTTTTCGCCTTGAGGAACATCAATGCCACTGAAGTTGAATCCGGTTTCTCTGGCCGCTTGTTCTACTTCCTGGGCGATGAATCCGGTTTGGATGTCGCTTTCTCGCTTGTATTTGCTTTCCCAATCGGTGCTGTCGTAAGGATTGGTGTGCTCGTATATTTTGTGCACGTCCAAGGTGTAGGTGACGGGTCGAAGCTTCAAGACAAAGTCTAGGCCTTTTACGTTTTCTTGTACGTTGTTTTTGAAACGAGCATCTGACAAGTTGCTCCAATCGGCGTATCCGCCAATGCTGGTGACCGAGCCGTTGCCGATGACGATTTCATCGCTGGCGGTAGGAACCGCTCCATTGCCCACAGCCGTCGTGTTGTCGAAATTGGCTGAAGTTGGCCCGGCTGAATATCCGATAGCGGTGTTGTAGTCGCCGCCGTTTACGTATCGTAGGGCAAATGAACCATCAGCGGTATTGTAACTACCGTTTTGATTGGTGTACAAGGCATAAGAACCTGAGCCTGTATTGTACAAACCAAATCGGTTGTACATGATGGAAGCATAACCCAAGCCACTGTTCATGTATCCGTTGTAGTTGTAGTACAAGGAATAGGTGCCAATGGCGGTGTTGTAACTGGCTGAATACTGATAGTAGCCGGCATAAAAGCCCAAGGCCACGTTGTAATAGCCTGAAACTTGGGTATACAAGGGACGATAGCCCAAGGCCACGTTGTACATGCTGTTGTTGGTGTTGTACATGCTCTGGTATCCGAGTGAAACGTTGTAGCTACCGCTGCGAAGGTTCTCCAACGAATATTCGCCTAAAGCAATGTTGTCGGTGCCCGATACATTGCTGTACAAGGCGTCTCGGCCAATGGCTATGTTGTCCGAACCTTTAGAACCGATGTGAGCCCGGTCTCCAAATGAAACGTTGCGGTTTTTGGGGTTCAATTCCCCATACCAGCCATCATTGGCTTTTATGCGAATGGCTTGGTTGGTGGTTGTACCGAAAAAGTCGGTGTTGTCGTCAATGTTGTCGTTGCCGGAAGTGCGCCATCCGCCGGAGAGAAAGGCCGAACCACCATTTTTACTCAAATAGAGGGTATCGTTTGAAATGCTAATGGTTTGCAATTCGTTGGTGGAATCTTTATCGACGATTTGTTGGACTCCAGCAAAGGTCAATTGGCCCAAATCGTTGACCGTGAAAACGGGGTACTCGTTGATTCGACCATAGGTGCCGGGTGCAACACCGGTCACTTGCATGTCGATGCTTCCATTGCCTTGAATGTAGCCCCCTACCAAGCCTTTGCCTGCTGTAACCGAGCGCATAACCGGAACCCATTTGTTCTTCTCGTAGTACCAAAAGCCTACGGTGTCATCGGTTTGGTAAATGAGCAAACCGTCGGCGGGGTTGTTGATCAAGAATTTCTGGGCGCGGTTCAAGCGGGGAATCAGAATTCCTTTATTGTTGGCCGCTACGTCCAACATGGCAGAAGCGTTGGGGTTTGCTCCCGTTTCGTTGATGCCCACGTTCTGAGCCGAGGCTTCAGAAGCCCAAGCTAAAATGGCCAAAACAGGCAAAATGCGAAATGCAAGTTTCATAGATAAAGTTGCTAGTATCTCGCAATTTACACTGAAAAACGAATAGTTTGTAAAGTGCTGTTAATTTTTGTAAACCATGAGCGCTTCCAAGGTGTTGACGCACAATGAACTAGCCTCTGGTTCTTTCCAGAATTGAGCCCTATAATTTTCTTTAGCCATGAGATGAATAAGGTCTTGGCCAAACAGCCACTGATGATCGTATTGGCCGTGGTTCTTTCGTTGCCAAAAGGCTCTACTCAAGCGGTTGACGGAAGGGCTAAGGCTCGATATTTCTAGCTTTTGGGCCCAGGGAACTTGGGCGATGAGCAATGAGTTTGGTTTCAATACTCGCTGCAATTCTTGTAAGGCTGTGGTCAAATCCCGTATGTGTTCCAAAACGTGATTGGCAATGATAAGATCCAAAGACTGGTCGTCATAGGGCAAACGGAGAATGTCGCCACGTTGCACCCAGGAAGGGTATCGGTACAGTCCTGTGCGTTTGTCGAGTCCAAGGTATTGGAAGTGGGCCCAATTTTCGCCCCCTTTTTTCTCTTCCAATAGTTGAAGTATTCTTTGGCTGAGTGATTTTTCTGGAGCAATATGCAGAATTTGAGGATTGGGAGAAGGGCGCCAGGTCGATTGCAAAAATGAAAAACACAGGCGGTCCCGATCGCTGCTTTTGCACTTGGGGCAATCAACAGGCCTTCGTTGGGAACCGATGACCTCCTGTTCATACAAAACGGGGTGAGAATGGCCTCGCAATTGAAAATCAGGGCCCTGGTATCCGCACAAATTGCAGAGATTTCCACGAATTTCAAATGCCTGAGCCATGAAGCGAAACTACTCTATATTGCTTGCATTACCTTTGAGTACGCATGCCAAGAATTGCATTATGGTTCATTCTAGTTCTGTCGCAAAATGTGGCTTGGGGTCAAAATAAAGATCCCTTTGTTCGCCGGGTTTTGGACTATTATCTGGGGGAGACAGACGAGTCTAAGCCTCGTTTTTTGGCCTATCCGACCCTTGCTTATGCTCCTGAGACCAAGTTGGAATTGGGGCTGAGTTCCCTTTATGTGTTTCACAGTGGGCGCGATACATCAGCGAGATTGAGCGAGATCAATTCTTTTGCTTTTGTTACCCAAGAAAAACAAAAAGGACTTTGGTTGGACCATGCTTTGTATGGGGCTGGTAACGCATGGTTGGGCATGGGGAAAATTCGCATCATGGATTATCCCTTGCACTTTTATGGAGTGGGTTCTGAGCCGCCCAAAGAGCCCTTGGCCATTGTCAGTGGTCAGAGCATTTCCATTCGGGAACGCTGGATGAAGCAAATACGCAAAGACCACTATTTTGGCTTGGAATTCGACTACCAAAGCATGAGCAATGTGGCTTTTGATTTGCAGTCGCATGTCATTGAGTTTTCGCCCCCTTTGGGTGCCTCTGGTTCGCGCAATATGGGCGTCGGATTGGGTTGGGTTTATGATTCTAGGCCCAATGTTCTAAATGCTCGGCAGGGTAATTTGTTCGAGCTTGCTTTTTTGCATTACGGTAACGTTTTGGGTAGTCAGCATCCCATGAATACCATCTTTGTGGACGCTCGGCATTTCACTTCATTTAGTTCGAATAAGGTTTTGGCCTTGCACGGTATAGGGCAATTTTCAGCGGGCAATGTGCCCTTCAATCAAATGAGTTTGTTGGGCGGTGAATCTGTTATGCGTGGACATTATTTGGGGCGATTGCGGTCCGAGCAAATGTTGGCTCTACAAGCTGAGTTGAGGATGCTTCCCTTTTCATGGAGCCGCAGGTTGGGAGGAGCCGTATTCGCTTCTTTGGGCTCGGTTTCTGAGCAATGGCCCTTTTACTATTGGTCAGCCAGTGCTGGGGCTGGATTGCGCTATCTCTTGTTTCCCGAAAAGGATGTCTATACGAGAATTGATATAGGATTCCATTCTGCCGGATATGGGTTGTACTTTTACATCGGCGAAGCCTTTTAACTATGGATACCCCCGCGTTGATATTTTTGTCTCTGCTCATTCTATTGGGCTATCTGTTTGAAGTCAGTGCGCGAGCAACACGCATCCCTACGGTCATTCTGTTGATTGCATTGGGTGTTGTCTGTCGAGAGGGCGCTTCTGCATTTGGGTTTCCGATTCCCAATTTGGATCAAATGGTGAAGGAGTTGGGTACCCTAGGTTTGCTGTTGATTGTATTGGAAGGCTCCATGGAGCTGGAGTTGAAGCGAGAGAAGTTGGGAATCATCGGCAAAACCTTTTACATGGCCCTATTGCCCATGATCATCTTTACAGCGGTGATGGCCTATTATTTGAACGTTGAGTTTGGAACTCCCTACCGAATAGGGTTGATCAATGCTTTGCCTCTTTCTATCATCAGCAGCGCCATTGCTGTTCCAACGGCTCGAATGCTGGGTTCCAAAGACCGGGAATTTGTGGTCTTTGAAAGCAGTTTTTCGGATATCTTGGGCGTGCTCTTTTTCAATTTTGTCATTGTGAATGAGGTGTTGAATCAAACAGCATTGCTGCACTTTGGTTGGCAAATATTCATTTCCATTGTCTTTGCTTTTATCGGCGCAGCCGCCCTGTCATTGATCCTGAGTCGACTGCGCCACCGCATCAAATTCATACCCATCATTGCCTTGATCTTGTTGATGTATTCCTTGGCCAAGTTTTACCATCTGCCGGCTTTGATTTTGATTCTCATCTTCGGATTGTTTTTGGCCAACTTTCAAAAATTGGAACGCTTTGCATGGTTCCATGTATTGCGCCCAGCCAAATTGACCGAAGAGGTTCACAAATTTGCTGACATCACCTTCGAGTTGACTTTCGTGGTTCGTGTGGCGTTTTTCTTGTTGTTCGGATTTTTGTTGGATTACCGCAGCTTGGTTGATTGGCATACTTTGGGTATGGCCTGTGCCATTGTGGCCTTGGTCCATGTAGTTAGGGGGGTGCATTTGAAACTTGCCGGCTTGGATCTATTTCCCCTGCTTTTCATTGCTCCCCGAGGCTTAATTACCGTGTTGTTGGTCGTCAGCATTCCCACCTATCTGCGAATGGATGAATTCAACAATACTTTGATTACTCAAGTGGTGGTGATTTCGGCTCTATTTATGATGGTGGCTACTCTTTTTGTCAGACAGCCTTCCAAAAGTGCTATGTTGGATCCTCAATCACAAACCTTGGATTTGCAACGCAGCCGAGAAGAAGCCGCAGACGCTTTACTGGGCTCACATCAGTCTTCTGAATCGTCTGATTCCAACGCGAGTTGAACAAGATCGTCAGCCAAGTTTTGGCTGTTTCCTTTGGCTCCCAATTGCTTCATTTTTTCGATTTGACTAACGACGTTGCCTCGTCCCGTAGACAGTTTGTTCATCGCTGAATCAAAGGCCTCTTGAGATTTGTCGATGTGTTTCCGAATGGAGTTCATGTCGTCCACAAAGCCTTTGACTTTGTCGTACAATTTTCCTGCTCGATCGGCGATTTGCAAGGCGTTTTGATTGAGTTTTTCGTATTTCCATACACCTTCAATGGTTCTCAAGGTTGCTAACAGGGTAGAGGGTCCCACCAAGATGATTTTCTTTTCCCAAGCCAATTGGAAGAGGTTTTTATCTTCTTTGATGGCCAAAACAAAAGCGGCTTCTACGGGCATGAACATCAAAACAAATTCAGGTGATTCCAAGCCGGTACCTGACCAATAATTCTTGTCGCTCAATTGTTTGATATGCGTCTTTATGGAATCGACATGGGCTTTGAGGTAGGACGCGGCTGTTTCGGGTTGCGTTGAATGCTCCACAAATTGGCTATAGGCCGTCAAAGAAACCTTGGAATCGACAATGATGTGTTTGTTCTCGGGTAAATAGACGACTACGTCGGGTTTGATGGTGATGCCATCGCTGTTTTGGGTGACGACCTGGGTTCGGTATTGGGCATCTTTTTCAAGGCCGCTCATGTGCAAGATCGAATCCAAAATCAATTCCCCCCAGTTGCCTTGACTCTTGGTTTCAACGGTCAGAGCCTTGGTCAAACTCTCGGCTTTTTCACTGATTTGCTGGTTGAGTTTGGACAAGCCTTCGATTTGCATGAGCAATTGGGAATGAGATTTGACGGCGTTCTCCCTGTTTTGGTCAACCTTGGTTTCAAAATCCTTCAACCGCTCTTTAAAGGGAAGGAGCAGCTTCTCTAATTCCTCGTGCTGCCGTTTGCTGGAACTTTCGCTTTGTTTGTTGAGTTGTTCAGCGCTGATGCTTTTGAACCACTCCTTCATTTTGGCCTCAAGTTGAAGTTGTTCTTGTTTGGATTCGGCGAGCTGTGTTTTAAAGGCCTCAAGTTGGGCCATGGCTGCTTCTTTCTGGGCCAACGCCGCAGCGTATCGCTCGGCTGTTTCCTGTTGGATTTTGGATTTCTCTTCAGCAAATTGAAGCTGAAGTGCAGTGGTGTTATCGGGCCCTACTTTGGATTTTGCCCAGAAGTAACCGATAGCAATACCAGCCAGCAACAATAAAATTGATGAAAAACTTATCAAATCCATGACTCCAAATATAGCAAGATATTTGAACCATAGCGTCTGAAATCGAGTCTATGGCTCGAGAATTTTACAGGTTCAAAAAGTCCCCGTGAAAGTATTTCTTGCGCTTCGGGCTGCAGGTCTTAGGTGATCCACAAGCAGCTAAGCCAATCGAAAGAATGCAAAGAGCTAAAATTGCTTTTTTCATAATTGGAAACAAAGTTCTATTTGATAACGACTATAAGCGGTACATCTTGTTCACAGCTAAGGTCTGAGACTAAGAACTGACACGAAAGCGCAGGCGATGGGTCAGGAATCGGTAGGGAAGCCAAGCGAGTACGAACAAACCAAATGCTATGATGTCTCCTTGAATGATGTAGTATGGCCATTCGCCAAGAATGTCCAAGACGCTAGCTGAGAAGGGTTTGTGCGACAAGAAAAAATAGTTGGCTTCAGTTCCGATTAAGGCGTTGATTCCCAGGCTGATGACTGTGAATATTTGCAAATAGAGGTAGGCCTTGAGGAGGTGTTTGAATGCTATGGTAGGCGACTTCAGCCGATTCAAATGGATGACAAACATGACAAGACCGGTATGTGCAATCCAGAATTTGCAAAAGGTAAAATGCGGAAAGTTCTCGTACAGAGACGGGGTAAGAACGGCATTGAAGGTGAAAACCCACACAAAGAAGTAAAGCAGATGCCACAGCCATTCTCGCTTGGAGTAGACATAAGCCAGGGCCACAAAGGCCAGCCAGTTGCAGGGGTTCAAAGGCAAATCTTCTCCCAGTTTGTAGGAAACGTAGGCAGGATGGGTTGGGGCTAGGCTGCTTACGCCCAGTTTGATGAGCTGCCACAAGAGTACATTGCCCACCAAGACCCATGCAAAAAGGCGGGTGATTGTTTCGGCCTTTTCAGGGTGTTTTCGAGCCTGATAGGTAGCCCATAACCCGGCGGCTACAATGAGAGAAACAGCGGCGATGTGCTCGATAGAGCCGGCGGAGAAATCTTGGTTGGGAGCTAGAAAAGCCGACATCTTTAGGGGGCCGTGACTACAAAGGTTCGGGTGAGGCGCTGCTTGTTTATTTCGGTCTGTAGGAAATACATACCCCCTGGCAAGTTGGGCAATTTGATTTCACCCTCGGTCACGGGGAATTGTCCAATCAAAGATCCTTGTAGGGTCCTGATTTGAACAAATTTGGATTCGGTTCTGATGTGAATGGTTTCTGACCCGTGGCAGGGGTTCGGGAATATTTCGAAGTTGGCATTGCCCAGCGAACTCAGGCCCAATGGCGATTTAGCGCATGGCAACATGGGGTAAATGTACTGATTGATGGAGTCCAAAGCCCATCGAAATACAGGGTTAGCATTTCCTAAGCCCGCCCATCCGTGGCCAGCCTTGTCTAAGGTGACCAAATGGTGCAGCTCTTTTCGGAGCATGCCATCGCGATCTTCGAGAGAACCCGATCCGCAAAGCTGCAGCAAATCGGGATTGCCGTAAGCAGGGCCGCACTCGTACCAAACCGTTGAATCATCTTTCGAGTGAATGGAGTAACAGGTTTCGCTGTCCGAGCTGTCCAAATAGGAAGTTTGGTGCAAAGCGCCAGAAAAGGAAAATAAACCTTGAACGGGGAAGGGCAAACTTTGGAATCCAGCATCGCCATTCAAGTCTCCAATGGTGCTGGAAACAATCGATTGGATTTCTGGGCTGAGTTCGTCCATGCGATCGATCCAAGTGGCGTGAAGGGCGGTGACGGCGCCGGCTGAGTATCCGCCGAGAAAGAAGGCTTGGCTATCCAAATGATAGGGATTGCCCTCGCGGGTGCTCTTCAAGAAAAAGCGAACACTGGTTTTGGCGTCGACCATGGCCTCCAAAACAGCTTGGTACTGAACCTGTTTGGATGCCAAGAATAAAAAGGGATTGGCCAAGCGATAGTTGATGGATGCGACGACGTAGCCGCGTTTGGCAAAGAATTCGGCAAAATGCTGGCAGTCAATGCCTGATTTGTCTCCAGAAATGAAAGACCCGCCGTGAATGTAGACAATCAAAGGGCGTTTCTCTTCGCTGTCGTTTTTAGGGGAATACAAGTCCAACTGATGTTGGCCATCGTTGAAAATGGGCGAATAAGTAAGGGTGGTTTTTTCTATCTCTGAAAACAAAGAGTCTTCGTAGCGGCCGTTGCATTGAGCTGTTGCCGTTGAAGTCAAGGTGGCAGAAAGGGTGATAAGCCCGGCCAAAATGATTTGTCGCATGGGCAAATATATTCAGCCTCTTGGTTTTATGATGATGAAATGATGAATCTCTTGGTAGCAAAAATGTAACTTGCACTATGCGAATTTTTGCCACGGCCTTGGCCTTGATGTGCAGTTGGGTTCAGGCCCAATCCTTGCAACCCGAAACTGCCAAAGAACGAATTTTTGAACAGGTGCGCAGCGCTGCTTTTTTGGACCAGCATCAACTCAATGATCGCGACGTCAAAGAATTGACCGTGCAGGACTTGGTTTTTGAACGCGACGGCCGGGTGCACGCCTACGTGCAGCAATGCCATCAAGGTTTGCCCATTGAGGGAGCTGTGTTAGGATTGCACTACAATGCGGGCGGGGAATTGACTTCTTCGAATTCGCGTGCAGTTAACATTCCGGCCCGTATGCCGGCTTATGTTGAGCCATTGAATTGGGAGGCTTTCATTCCTTCTGTTGCTGTCTTGGAGCGGGAAGCCATAACCGATTATACCGTCTACAAAGAAGGAAGCTTGTATTGGAAAACCTGTTGGTGGCCCAATGAACAAGGCTTGATAAGCGCGGTATATGCCGTTTGTTTTGATCGCCAAACCCAGAGCTGGGTGACCCTTTGGCTGACCCAAGAGGGTTTGGTAAAAACAGGTTCTTGGACTCAGGATTGCGCCTGGGGCGCTCCCGAATTAAAGCGCAGGGCTGGCGACAATGCCCAGTACAAGGCCTTTGATTTTCCGATCGAAAGCCCCTTGTATGGCAGCCCTAGTTTATTGACTTCTCTGGCAGACTCGATGGCCTCTCCATTCGGATGGCACGATGTAAATGGGGTGTCAGGCGCCGAATACACCATCACTCGGGGAAACAATGTGTACGCCTCAGAAGATGCCAATGCCGACAATCAACCGGGATATTCGCCAAGCTCCAGTACCCTGGATTTTCAATATTCGTTTGATCAAAGTATGAGCAACCCCTCGCAATACCAAGATTTTGCCATCACCAATTTGTTTGTCATCAACAACCGCTTGCACGACATCTTGTGGCACTATGAGTTTGACGAGGCCTCGGGCAATTTTCAAGAGAAGAACTACAGTGGCGCCGGCAAGGGCAATGATGCGGTTCAGGCCGACGCTCAAGACGGAAGTGGCACGAACAATGCTAACTTCAGTACTCCTCCTGACGGCTCTGACCCCCGAATGCAAATGTTTGTGTGGGACGGTGGCGGCGGTTCGGGTGCTACGCTGCAGGTAGAAAGCAGCGGCGATCGCTACCGAGTGGGCATACAAGCCAATACCTGGGGCAAGGCCATAGACGATCAGCCCATTGTGGGCAAATTGGTTTGGGTAGAAGACGGTACTCCTCAGTCGCGTCAAGGTTGCGCAACCTTGGACAACGGTCCCGATTTGTCGGGCAACATCGCCGCCATCATGCGCGGTGGATGCACCTTTGCCCAAAAGGTATACAAAGCCCAACGTGAGGGTGCCATTGCCGCCGTGATTTTTGACACGTCTGCGGCTGATCAAATCATCACCATGGCTTCTGACAATACCACTCAAGCCCGAAATACGACCATTTCGGCGGCCTTTTTGAAATACAGCCATGCAAACATCATCAAAGCGCTGATGAACAATGGTGATGTGGAAATTCGCTTGTTCGATTCTTCGGCTTACGAACCCATGACCGACTCAGATTTGGAAATGGGTGTCATCGCCCATGAATTCGGGCATGGAGTTACCACTTAACTGCGAAGCAGGATACGGAGAGAGCTATGGCGACTGTTAGTAAAGAAGTCTCAAGGGTACGACTTAGTTCTGTCGTTTCGTTTGCTATGTTGGCGGGGCTGATACCACCTGACCAACAGATAAAAGACATTGATGAGATTGAGATTCGTGGCGACTTTGCCAACCTGTTGCAGTTTGTAGAGCTGATGTACCAAACCAAAGAAGATGACGAACATCTTGAAGAAATGCTAAAGAAAGGAATAGATGACTTATGACTTGGCCCTTCCCCCCATTCCCAAACCCCAAGCACAAAG
>JALRLA010000230.1 GCA_023254645.1 Bacteroidia bacterium | reverse complement strand
GGGTGATCAATGGCTTCGCCCGCAACCGAGATGCCACCAATCATCTTGTCTCGGCTTCTGACCCAAACCCCTAGGCACTGGCCTTGGTTGAACAGGGTGTCGATGGAGTATTCGCGGCCAGGCAAAAACTCGGCTAATAGGTTCGCTTGGGGCTGCTCTTCTGAGGGCCAACGGCCCATCCATTCGTCAAGGGTCATGGGCAGGGCGCCCGCTTTTTGGTCGGTATAAGCAAGCTGGTAGGCTTTGGAGTCAATGATGCCAAAACCACGGCTTCCATTTCCCTGGCAGGGTTTGAAGCAAAGGCGATTAGTAGGGTATCCCAGTTGTCGTTCTTCAGCCGCCATGGCGTAGCGGTTGTCGGCAACGGCAAAATTCGGAACAGGATGCCCAATGGCTTGAGCGGCTTTTGCTGTTTGGCCTTTGTCAAGGGCAAGGCTCAAGGAGGCTGCTGGAGAAATGGGTAGGGCAATGCCAGCCTGGGCAAAGTCTTTCGCCCGTTGGGCTAGGGGCAGTAGTTCCCGGGTGGTGATTGGAAAGACCAAGGCTGCGCCTTCTTCCTTGGCCCATTCCAAAACGCGATGAGCGTAATTGGGGTCAGAGCTGGGGGGCATGATTCGAAAGCCATCAGCCAAGGTTTGCCCGTAGGCTTGGGGGTTTTGGTCACCGGCTAAAATTCGCACATCACTGCCGGCTCTTAAACAACGAACGATGCCTGAAAAACCAGGAGCTCCAGCTCCAGAAGGAATCAAAATCGTTGTGCTTGTTTGGCCCATGCTTCGCTTGCGAAGGTAACAAAAAAGGCCCGCCTGTTGGGCGAGCCTTCTAGGGGGTATCAAAGGGGTTTAGTTCGCAAAAGGATTGCTGAACTTGGGATCTGTGATGAAGGTGTGGTCGGTCAAGGTGAACAAGAAAGCCTTCAAGGCATCTTTTTCAATTTGCGTCATGTTCATGTGCAGGGGCTTTCCATCAGTACCTTTTAAGTTTTCATCCAACGAGGGGTGATTTTTGATGCCACCGCTGTAGTGGTTCAACACTTCATCCAAGGTTTGGAAACGGCCATCGTGCATGTAAGGACCGGTCAATTCAATGTTGCGCAAGGTGGGAATGCGGAACTTGCCGTCCATGCGACCTGCATCACCGGTGGTGATGTTCAAACCGATGTTGGCGGTACCGGCTGAGGCGTTGGGGTTGTCAGGAGTGGGGTTGCCGTAAGGACCCATGTCAGGGTCTTGGGTTGGCAAATCAGGAGCGGCGAAGTTGTCGCCGTTGTGACACTTGGAACAGCGCATGCGCTCAGAGAAGAACAAGTCGTGTCCCATTTGCTCCAAAGCGTTGAACTGGGCCATGGGCTTGGGGTTGCCATTGGCATCGGTGGCCATGACCTGGTCAAACTTGCTGTTGCGGCTCACCATCGAGTTCATGAAATGGCTCAAAGCCATCGCAATGCGCTTCTGAGAAATAGTTTCATCTCCGTAAGCGGCCTTGAACAAGTCTGTGTAGTAATCGGTCTGGGCCAATTTCTGAACCAACATGCTTTCGTTTTCCATGCCCATTTCTACGTGGTTGAACACGGGTACCAAGCTCAATTCCAGGGTTCCGCGAACGCGGGAATCCCAAAACATGTTGCTGTGCAATACGGGCGTGGCCAAGGCCATGGCATTGCGGGTGGTTTTGCGACCGCCAAAACCAGTGGATACGGCTTGGTTGTCTGAGAAACTCAACGCTTGGTTGTGGCAAGAGGCACAAGAAACGGTATTGTTGATGGACAAACGGGTGTCATAAAACAAAACACGGCCCAACTGAACAGAATGATTGTTGATGGCTCCGATGCTTTGCTGCAATTCGGCATCAAGCGTATTGGGAGCAAAACCACCCATGTTGCGGGGATCGGTGCTCGTGAAACCAAAAGCCAATTCCGACATTTTGGCTTTTACATCGAAGATGTTTCCACCGGGCAATTTGACTTTGAGGTATTCGAATACGGTTGCAGGCAATTTGGGAGTGGTGAGTTTCACGGGAGTGGAACCACGCTCGCAGCTTTGCAAGCCCAAAAAGGCTCCAGCCATAAGGGCGGCGCTGAGGGCAATGCGTTGTACGGTGCTCGTTTTCATAAGGATATTTTTAGCGAACTATAGCGAAATTAGGCCAAACTCGCCGTCAGACAAGCGTTTTTGCGATAATCCCGAAAGATTTCGATCAAAGTTGCAAAAATTGCAAATGGCGGACAGACAGTCCTAATTCAAGTAGATTTAGACAACAAA
>JALRLA010000217.1 GCA_023254645.1 Bacteroidia bacterium | reverse complement strand
TACTCCTGCTTTGCGGAAATACTTTTGCGCCATGATGTCGGTAGCCACTTGGCTCCAACCTTTGGGCACTTCTACATTCTTCATTTCAAACACAACGCTTCCATCGGGTTTCTTGATGACCGATGAGCGATAATCGTATTCAAACAGGTCGAATGGTGAAACGTTGTCTTGAGTGTTTCGGCGGGCAAACTGCAAACCACTGGGGTTTACGCTGGTAGTTTTTTGATTCATCTTTTTTGTAGTTGTGGTTGAGAGATAGAAGTTGGTTTGGATGTAGAGGAACAAATCTATTTTCCTCCCTGAAATTTTAAATTTTCGGTTTTCCACACACGTGCACAGAATCCAAGTTTTACGGGGCTTTGACCTGTTGAAAACGCGCAAACCCTTATGTAGCAAGGGTTTCAGCACATCTATTTGATTGTCAAGTAATTAGGACAATGTGATTTTCGTTGTTTTACTGGCGTTTCTTAAACAAAAGCTCCTTCACACCAAAAAGCATGGACAGCCACAGGTGAGGCTGTTTGAAATCACTTACTTTGCAGTTACTATGGCGCTTCATTATTTCCAGTATCTCAAAGAGTCAGGCAAAAAAGAAATCGCGGTGCTCTGTGACCCCGACAATCACCCCGACAAAACCAAAGAGGTGGTTTTGAAGGCTCTCGAAAACGGATTCGGAACCTTCTTGGTTGGAGGCAGCCTGGTTTCGGTTGGGAACACCCGTCAATGCGTTCGATTGATCAAAGAGTTGGGAGCCGAACGTGTCATTTTGTTTCCTGGAAATGAAACCCAAATCGCCGAGGAGGCCGATGCGCTCCTGTTTTTGAGTTTGATCTCCGGCCGCAATGCCGAATTTTTAATCGGCAAGCACGTACATGCCGCCATGCACATCAAACGCAGCGGGCTAAATACCATCCCTACCGCCTACATGCTGGTGGAAAGTGGCAAACTCACATCGGCTCAATACATGAGCAGCACGATGCCCCTTCCTTACAACAAGCCCGACATTGCCGCCGCAACGGCTACTGCCGGTGAACTATTGGGATTGCAGTTGTTTTACTTAGACGCCGGAAGCGGGGCCGACCACCCTGTACCCAGCAGCATCATCAAGGCTGTTTCTCAGGCCATAGACGGGCCGATCTTTGTAGGCGGCGGTATTCGTTCCAGCGCAGAAGCCGAGCACGCTTTTAAGCATGGGGCCGATTGCGTAGTCATAGGCAATGGCGCATTTGATAGCCCTGAGCTCATCGACGAGTTGGCCGAATCACTTGAACAACTCAATCAATGGAAAGCATGATCACTACGCTGATATACCCCTTCAATACCTGGTACTTAAAAAGCCAAATGAATCGCGGGGAAATTGAAGCAGCCCTCAAGTCCGATTGTTTCCTCAGCGACGAAGGCTACCAAAGCCAAAGCCGCTCACAGTCTTTTTATGGAAAGATCACCGAATTTGATTTTCAACTGGAGACCATACGCAGCAAGGAGAGTCTAGCTCCATTTGCTCACGGTGAAGTGCGCGGCGTTGATCGCGACATGTACATTGTACTTCGCTGTGGAGCCTTTCAACATCGCCGAATCTGGGCCATAGCGGTCGCATTTCTCTTGGTCTTAGCGGTAGCCACCTTCCAAGCACCCAGTCAAATGCAAGGGCCATTAGCGGGAGTCACCGCAGTGTTCTTGGGCTTGCTCATCGCTCGCGGATGGACTTACAGGAAACGTCAGCAGAGCACTCTCGCCCATTTCAACAAGCTTTGGAATTCAAGCAGCATCAGCCGCTCTGAGGTTCCCAGTGTTCTGTTTCGTTAATCATTACCTAGCCACTGCTTGGCTCGGATTTCAGGGATTCAGCGCTTCATCAATCGCAACAAATCCTCCTCCCAACTGCGTTCGGGGAATTCTACAAGCCGGCCTACTTCCGACCCATTGACTAGCACTATGACCGTGGGCACTCGCTCCACCCAAAAAATCAAGTCGGGCGCTTGACCATCTATGGACAAAAGCCTTTTTTGACGATCAACCGAGAGGTAAGTCCAAGAATTGGGGTCTATTCCAACAGCATCCAATATGCGCATGATATCGGGCAATCCTCCTTGGGTATCGGGGCACCAATTGCCGCCGACAAAAACCATCCGGACTTCAGAAAAATCAAGCTTGCCCAATTTTCGCAGCGTCCCAGGTTTGGGCTTATATCCCTGGTATCGGCCCGGCATAGCGTCTAACCATCTGAGGCTGCGCTCGTGATTTTGAACCCTGAAAGCCGAATCCAGGGCTTGCCCCTCGGCAGGCATTAATCCACGCTTGCAATGATCACCGATGATGGTTTCCAATTTCTGACCATTGGGACCCATTTCCGTTCCGGATTGTGCTTGCAAGCCCCAAAAACCAAACCCCAATGCAAAGGCTAAGAGTTTTCTCATGCCGCCAAGATACAGCGGTCTCGGGTCTGAGGCCAAAAGTCTTACCTTCGCATTGCCCTATGAGCGCGTCGATCGAGCCCATCAAAAAACCCATAGCCTCCGAGCTGGATCGCTTTGAGCGGGAGTTTAGGCAGAGCATGAAAACAGCTGTGCCCTTGCTCGACACCATCATGACCTATATCGTTCGCCGCAAGGGCAAACAGGTTAGGCCCATATTTGTGCTCTATTCGGCCCAGTTGTTTGGCGAGATCAACGATCGCACCTACCGCGGGGCTAGTTTGGTCGAACTGCTGCACACGGCCACCTTGGTTCACGACGACGTGGTCGACGACAGCTTTCAACGCCGGGGATTTTTCTCCATCAATGCGCTTTGGAAGAACAAAATTGCGGTGCTGGTCGGGGATTATCTCTTGTCACGAGGCTTATTGTTGAGCGTTCAAAACAAGGACTTTGACATGCTGGAAATTCTTTCAGACTCGGTCCGGGAAATGAGTGAAGGCGAGCTGCTCCAACTCGAACGAGCTCGAAACATGAGTGCCACCGAAGAAGTGTACTTCGAAATCATTCGCAAGAAAACGGCCTCCTTGATTTCTTCTTGTTGCCACATAGGCGCCATCAGCACCACCCAGGATCCCGAAACTCTTAAGGCAATGGCTCGTTTTGGGGAGTACATCGGATTGGCCTTTCAAATTCGCGATGACTTGTTTGACTTTGGTGACAACAAAAGCGGCAAACCTGCAGGTCTGGACATCAAGGAAAAGAAATTGACCTTGCCCATTATCTACGCATTGCAACAAGCGCCAAAATCAGAGGGAAAGGCCATCAAAAAACTCATTCGCAGCAAGAAAAGCGATGCGGAAAAGATTTCAGGTGTGCTGCAATTTGTAGAACAGTTCGGTGGCATGGAATACGCCAGGAAGAAAATGAACGAGCTTCGAAGTGAGGCCTTTGACATTCTGCGCCATCTCAAAACCAACCCCAGCGCTTCCCAACATTTGGAGGCCTTGGTTAACTTTGTCATCGACCGCAATTCCTAATCATGAAAATTCATTGGAACGACCGAACCTTCGAACCCAACTTGGACGGCCATGCGGCTGAGATCAACGGCGAAAAATGGGAATGGGTCCCTCAAGGAAACAACCGAGCTCTTTTGGTTGGCCCTCAGAATACGTTGTCGATAGATGTGGTTTCGGTCAACCGAGAGCAGCGCAGTGTCACGATCCAATACAAGGGCATGAAGCACGAGTTCAAAGTCAGCGAACCCTTGGACGAGCTGCTCAAGTCTATGGGCTTGGACAATGCCATGCAAACCAAAATCTCCGAGCTAAAGGCTCCCATGCCCGGTTTGGTATTGGACGTTTTGGTAAGCCCAGGTCAAGCGGTTAAAAAGGGCGACAAACTCCTGGTATTGGAAGCCATGAAGATGGAAAATGCCATCAAAGCCCCAGCTGACGCCGTCATCGGGGCCATTCGCTGCGAGAAGGGACAAGCTGTAGACAAGAACCAAGTCTTGCTGAGTTTCGATTAAGTTTGCCCCATGCGGGCCGAGCGGCTTTTTCACATTTTCCTTATCCTTTACCTCCTTCTGGGTTTGCTCAACCTAGACACCTTGCCTGTCGTTTGGAACGACGAGGTTCAGAATTTGGATCCCGCCGTTCAACATTTTCAAACCGGAAAATGGGTTTCTTGGTTGTGGCCCAATCCAGGGGCCACCGAACAATTCGCCTCTTACCCGCCCTTCATCCACCATTGGCATCGTTTGATGCTCATCTTCCTTCCATTGAAGCCGTTTTGGGTGCGCCTCCCATTTTTACTCATCACCTGCCTGAGCCTTTGGGCCCTGTTTCAAATACTAAAACGCTCGGACAGCCAAGCCTATTTGGCCTTAGGCTTAACCCTACTATTCGCTTGGGATCGATCGGTTTTTGAGATCTCTCGTAGCGTAAGAGTGGAACCCCTAGCCATGGCGTTGGTCATGGCCTAC
>JALRLA010000142.1 GCA_023254645.1 Bacteroidia bacterium | reverse complement strand
CCTGCTATTTGCACGAGGGTCGAAACATCGTCATTCTGGGAGCATTTAATGAGTATTGTGCCATCAATTTCATGAAGGGAGGTTTGCTGAAAGACCCTAAGAAACTGCTTGAAAACAACGGCGAAAACTCCCAAAGCAGCATGATGTTTCGGGCTCAAAATGTGCAACAAGTGCTGGATTGTGCCGATGATCTCAGAGCCTTGATCCAAGAAGCCATTGAGGTCGAAAAGGCAGGGCTAAAAATCGCCCCCAAATCAGTCAGTGAATACGAAGTTCCTGAAGAATTGACCCAAAAATTCGCCCAAGATTCCAGCTTGGAAATCGCCTTCAACGCTCTGACCCCTGGTCGTCAGAAGGCCTACCTTTTGTTGTTTGGCCAAGCCAAGCAATCGGCCACTCGCCTTTCGCGCATCGAAAAATACGAGAGCGCCATTCGCGCCGGCAAGGGCCCGCACGACGATTACAAGTGCTAACACCGACCACGGTTCAAAAGCCCTAAAAATCCGACCAAACAGGGCACCCAAGTTCCTGCATTATTTTATCTTGCAATTATGAACGGGAATCGCATTCTGCGCATTGTACTCATCGCGGCCCAAACTCAAATTGTGGTGGCAGCCCTAATCATCGGTGGGGCCGTCAATATGGGAATCATCACCATCAGCCCTGACCTAATACCGCCTCCAGAAGGAGCTGACCTGACAACAGAAGAGGGATTATTAAAAGCGGCTCCACTCATGCAGCCCAAGCATTTCTTAATGCCTTGGTTGGCTCATGCCTTGGGTACATTGGTTTCTGGATTTTTGGCCGCTTGGTGGGCCCCCTCCATTCGTCACTATTCGCATTTCATTCCTGGAGGCCTGTTTTTCATCGGCGGGTTGATGATGGTATTCATGATCCCTGCCCCTTGGTGGTTCATCGCCGCTGATTTGGCCTTGGCTTATTTCCCCATGGCTTACTTAGGAAATAAAATGAGTTATTGGATCAAGCCAAATGATTCAGGATTGAACCAAAAAACCACTGGCGATTTGGTCCGATGATCAAAACAGACCTAAATATCGAACCCGGCCACTATGCCGTCATCTTTGCTTCTGAGAGGCCGTTAGACCCTCCGGGCTATGCCGAAATGGACGAAGCCACTATGAAGGCTGCCTCCTCTATTGACGGTTATTTGGGATACGAAGTAGTGCGCCAAGGCGAAGCGGCCATTTTCATCAGCTACTGGCGAGACCAAAAAGCCGTGCGAGAATGGGCCATGCATGCGCTGCACAAAGAAGCCAAAAAGCTGGGAAACACACTTTGGTACGATGCTTACCGAAGTTTGGTTTGCCAGGTTGAACAAAGTCACTTATTCACCAGACTCATAAACGAAAAATGAGAATCTTATCGGCTACGAGCCAACTCCTCGACAGCGCACTGAAAGCCATCTTGCGCTTTCCCTATGTGTTCATGTGTTCGGCAACGGCTTCGGCATTGGGCGTTTTCTTGGTTCACTACAACGATACCGTAGACCCTTTGCTGCGCGATCAAATTGGGCACTATGCCTTGATTGCCGGTTTAGGTATTTCGCTATTTATAAGCTCCCATCTGTACGCTGAGCGAAAAGGTTCTTTCATTCAGAGGTTTTGGCCCATGTTTGCCTCCGTGGCCATTTTGGCTTTGTGCTACCTGGATTTTCGCCACTTTTACGAAATGCGCAACGACGAAGGAGCCGCTTTGCGCTTCTTCGGGTACTTACTTGGCGTGCATTTGATCGCGGCTTTCTTCCCCGTTCGCAACAAAAGAAACAGCAACGCGGTATGGCAATACAACCGAGTTCTGTTTTTAAGAACCAACACAACCGCCGTGTATACAGGCGTTTTGTATGCTGGATTAGCGGGAGCCATTTTGGCTGTCGACACCTTGTTTAGCATGCAGTTTGATGAGCGCATCTATGCCGACCTGTGGATGTGCATGGCGGGTTTTGGCAGCTCCCTAATTTTCACTGCGGGCCTACCCAAAGACATTTGCAGCCTGGAAGACAACCACGAACTTCCCAAGGGCTTATCGGTCTTTGCCGCCTACATCCTGCTTCCGTTGGTGGTCATTTATGGCGTCATTTTGTATGCCTACGAAGGAAAAATCATCGCCAATTGGTCTTTGCCAGAAGGATGGGTTTCTTACTTGATCATGGCCTTTTCCGTGGTGGGCATATTGGCCTTACTGCTTTTGCACCCCTATGGCCAAAACGAGGAAAAGCCTTGGATCAACCGCTACACCCGCAATTATTATTTTGCGCTTTATCCTTTGCTGATTCTGCTCTTCGTGGCTGCCTTGGTGCGAATCGACCAATACGGATTCACCGTGCTGCGCTACTCATTATTGGCATTGGCGATTTGGTTGGCCTTTATCGCCATTTACATGCCCCTTACCCGCAACCGGCACATAGCCATGGTCCCCATGTCCTTGCTAACCCTATTGGTGATTGCCTGGTTTTTCCCTGGTACCAATGCTTGGTCAATCTCGGTGAGCAGCCAGAAAGCTCGATTGAAAAAGGAATTGACCCAACTGGGCTTGTGGGACGCGAACAAACAACAATTGATGGCAGGTAAAGTGGCACTGAATGACTCTACTTCTATAGCCTTATTTGAGCAGTTTGATTATTTGCTGGACAAACATGGACCGAATGCGTTGAAGCCATTTATGGCCATTCCCGATAGTGCCACAACCAACGGGGACTATGTAGAAGAAAAGCGCAGACGATACAGCCGATACATGGCTCAATCGTACATGGAAAACGAGTTGCAAAAAATTGGACTCAGCCGTTATTCCAGCTTCGATGTGGCTGAAGCCGTCCCTGTAGAAGCCTTTGAATTGAATGCTTCAACCAATCATCAATCATTGACGGCTGTCCCAAAAGGCAACTGGGCATGGACCACCGATGTATCACTCGATAACTTGTTGTACCTAAATACCGTTCACTTGGAATTTGATTCGGCGCAATCCGTGCTATTTGTTTACCAAGGATCCAAAACCTGGGAATTCCCCGTACTGGAAACCGCTAAAAAACGAATAGGCGCCTTGAAGTATCGCCCTTATACCAATGAGCGATACAAATTGGGCAACCAAGGCTTGATATTCTCTCAAGACGGCTGTTACCTGGACATCAAAGACATCGATTTCCAATGGACTGACCAACGCCAAACCTGGAGCATCAAACACCTAAATGGATCCCTTTGGCTGGCTCAAGATTGAATCAATCAGCCCGTTGAACGGCCTCGCGCTTGACCTTGATTTCCTGAAGCAATTCTCGGGTTTCTTTGGGGTCTTCACCAGAGGCCTCCGCAAGCTCGATGGCTTTTCGGCCTTGGTGCTCAGCCTCCTCCCATTGCTCTGTTTTCATCAGCAAGTGAGCATAGGTATCTCGAATAGCATATCCAGCATCGACCTGTGCAGCTATGTATGACCCACAGATATCGGTGGCCCGCTGCAATTGCTTTGAATCATCGCAAGATTGATAAACCGCCCAGCTCAAACTGTTGATCATGTTCGCATCGGTCTGCTCGGCCAAAACATCAACGAGTTTGGACCACAAGCCCTTTTCTTTATAAAAGCGAACCTTCATGGAAGTGGCGGTCATGGAATCGTCTGGGAATGTGACCAAATAGTCTTGAATGGCCTCTTCGAATTCCGCTTCTGAGGCCGTTTTACTCATGGCATACAAACGGCGCATCATCACATTTTTCAGCACGTCTTCTGCGATATCCGAACCGTATTGAGTCCCCAACCAGGCCTGTTCATCTATCAAGTAGGAATGGTCGTTTGGCGTTAATACCGTCGGGAAATTTTGAGCAATAACCATCCACAGGAAGGAACCTTGTTCAGCTTTGGCCAAAATAGACGCCATCTTTTCAGCATCGGGGCGGGTTTCAAAATCAGAATCGGCATAGGCCTGAATGTCAGCTGGCCAACTGATGGGTGCCAACTTCGGGAAACCCGGTCTATCGGGGTGATCGGCAGCCAAAAACTCTGTCAAAGAATTCATCCATTCAGCCGAATCGGAATAGCCAACCAACTTACCCATTAGTTCTCCATTGGGCGACAAAATGACAAAGGTTGGAAAGGCATTGATGCCGTAAGCCAATCGCAGGTTATGACTGGCCTTGTTGTGCTCCATATCCAAGCGATAGCAAACCATGTTATCGGTCATGTACGATTTGACCGCCGGCAAGGAAAATGTCTTCTTATCCATCACCTTGCACCACCCGCACCAATCGGTATAGGCATCGACAAAAATGGGCTTTCCCGCTGTTTGGGCTTCTTGCATAGCGGTAGACCAATCGGTCAATTCCGGAAAAGCAGGCTCATGAGAAGGTTGAGCAGGGACTGCTTCTTGAGCGTATAATCCCAAAAAGGTTGACAAGGCTAAAGCGGCTGTTAAGAGGCGTTTCATGCCGAAAAGATACTAAATTGGCGCATGCCTTGTGCAGCCATTGACCAATACATCGAAGCTTTGTCCGAACCTGGCAAAAGCCGTCTAGAGAAAATCAGGGCTTTCTTGGCGCAGCAACTCCCCAAGGCCAGCGAGTGTTTCAAATGGCAAATGCCTACTCTGCACCAGCACGAAAACCTTCTTCACTTTGCCTGTTTCAAAAACCACATTGGCCTATTTCCTGGGGCTGACGGGGTTCAATTTTTCTTGACCTTGCGACAGGACTACCCTACGTCTAA
>JALRLA010000316.1 GCA_023254645.1 Bacteroidia bacterium | reverse complement strand
CCCGCCTTTTCATGGGACGCGAAGTGCGAGCCCACCATTCTCAATCCTTACTCAATCAATAACATGAAAAATCAAATCAACAACCGATTATTCGGATTTATAAAGGAAGACGCAACAGCAGGCTTCTTGGTATTTTTACTTGCACTCCCCTTGAGCTTAGGCATTGCTAAAGCCAGCGGGTTCCCTGCTTCTATGGGCATTTTGACCGCCATGATTGGCGGTATTGTGGTGTCTCTATTTCCCAACGGCTCTCCTTTGAGCATCAAAGGGCCTGCTGCCGGATTGATCACGATTTGTTCGGCAGCGATCATCGAGTTTGGTCAGTTGGCGGGTGCAGAGAATGCGCTTCCCATTGTCGCAGCTATGTTAGCTGTTGTAGCCCTGGTGCAAGTTGCCATGGGTTTTTTAAAAGTTGGATCCTTGAGTGAGTTGTTCCCCCATTCGGCGGTACACGGTATGCTTGCGGCCATTGGAATCATCATCATGGCTAAGCAAATTCCCGTATTGCTCGGCGATGATCCTATGATTTACAAGGGAGAGGGCCCCTTGGAATTGTTGGCCGACATTCCTCGATTCATTGCCAATGCTCATCCGCATATCGCTGCAGTGGGACTCATTGGTCTGATTATCTTGTTTGCCATGCCCTACATTCCCATACCCGCATTGAAAAAGGTTCCTGCTCCGATGTGGGTTCTTCTGTTGGCCGTACCCATGGCCTTGGCTTGGCACTTTTCGCAAAGTGAACCCTCCTATGCTTTGGTGCAAATCGGCGATTTTTGGGGTAGTATTAAAATTAGGCCCAATTTCTCGCTGATGGGGTCTTTTGTATTCTGGAAATATGTATTCATGTTCTTGTTTGTCAACAGTCTAGAGTCATTGCTGACGGTGAAGGCTGTAGATAATTTGGATCTTCAAAAACGCAAAACCAACCCCAATAGTGATTTGATTGCTTTGGGTGTAGGAAATGGTATCAGCGGATTGCTAGGCGGGTTGCCCATGATCAGTGAAGTTGTTCGTAGCAGTGCCA
>JALRLA010000040.1 GCA_023254645.1 Bacteroidia bacterium | reverse complement strand
TCCATGTAAGACTCCTGAAATTCCTCAACAACATCGATAGGGTCACCATATTTGGCGGTCAACAATGATTTAATATTCAAATACTGGCCCTTGAGAATGCTCCACACTTCTTGTTCTTCGAAAACAACCCCAACGCGGTATATGGTTCCACTTCCCTCCATTGCAACAACGGTCACTTTTTGGCCCAAAAAAATTCCCGAAAAACCGTGTGCTTGTCCTTCAGTCCCCAAAAACTCGAAGCCCTCAGCTTGCATACTCGCTTTAAAGCTGCTGAAAGGGCCATCAATGGGTATGCCTTTAAAAGTCAGATGCTCACCGTTATCTGATGGAAATTGTACCGCATTTGGATCAGAAAGAGGCAAAATTGGCGAAGCCGTTAAATTCCCAACGAATAAGCCAATGGAGCACACAATTAAGAATCGTATCATCAATCGAAAGTAACCCATTTTATTTTTACATAAATTAACCACCTTCCCAACAGGCAGCTCTATCAATGCTATAAATTTCCCAAGCTATTTGCATATTGCCCGTTGGAACCATACCCGCTTCAAAGCCTTGATAATTAAGCTCTTGCTTTTTTACACATCGCAATTTCAGCTCAAAACACTGTTCAATCTGGTCTTCTGAAAAATCTGGGACTTGTATGGAACCACTTTGTTCTTCGTCAAAGTCCCACCAGGCGATGGTCAAATCTTCCCCATTTAGACATTTGAACTGAAAATAGGTACTGGCATCGCCATATTGTATAGATTCCAATTTCGCAATAACAGAAACATTCTGATTCAACAGCCAATAATGATCAGTTGACAGTTGCCCAAAAGCAGACTGGGCAAAAAATAGAACAAGGAGCAGGGCGAATTTTTGTTTCATACCGCTACTCAGCAACACTAATTTTAGTAATATTCAAACATCTCTGTTCATCGGTGCGCTCCAACTCTCCGCTCATATCATTCATGATGGGAAACTCGCCCACTTGTACATCTAGTGTGATATGAAATCGGAAAGCAGGATCCCAATTGCAATCCATTATGTATGGTTCTTCATCCATTAAAAAGCACTCGGCATTCATCAATTCACCTATCGTACTATAGGAACCATCAATTTGATCTTGAATGGGAATGCCATTACAGAATTCAAGGCCCAACGAGTTGGCTTCAAAATCGATGCGAGCGAAACATTGATTTTCAAAATCACATTCTACCCCTGAAACAGTAGCCACCAAGGTGACCTGTTCATGCACTTGATTGATTACTGGTGTTGGGTCAAACTGGGCCGACAAGCTGGATGACAATCCAACAATAAAAAGGCCAAACAACAAGAATCTATTTTTCATATTAGTAAATATAATCAACCTATTCATTTGGTATACAGAAATTTAACAACCAATGAAAAAAATTTATCTGTGCCCATATGCGATAGCCAAACAGCCTACCATTGATACAAATATTTGCCGTCCCACCTCGCATCAAAAACGTTTTGACCGTATGGATCTACTATATCCCCTTCTCTTGTAATGACGAGCTTGCATTCTGTTTCAGAATACAACCTTGGCAATAGAACCCATCCATCGCCTGTAAATACAAAAATTTGCTTCGCATTCACTACATCTCCAATCCAATCGTAAACCACATTCTCAAAACCAGTTAGTCCAATTAAATTGGATGCATTGGGGAACTTAACAGGACGAAATTTGGGCATTCGGTAGCCCTCGCCATCACAACTAGAATACGATTCAGACAATTCAATGCCGAAATAATCGCACCAATCTTCATACCCCATTATACTGTTATCCAGGCTTTGCAGGGAATCAAGGGTTTGATTGCATTTGCCAACAACGGCTGCCAATGAATCGATTTTCAAGTTCTTCACCAATGAACGTTTCTTCTCTTCTGCGATTTGATTTTTCAAAGCACCTATGCCCTGGGTGAGCACCTTGTTTTCTGCCTGCAAGGAATCAGCAACTTTCTTCAAGCCCAGATTCTCATTTTTATTCTGTTTCAAATGCCAATTCAAATCGTTAATGGTATAACTCTGTCGCAAGGAATCATTCTTTAACCGAGCTATTTCTAATCGTAACTCCTCCTTTGATTGGCCAAAAGCAATTGAAACTAGACCCAAAACCGAAAGAAACCCAGATACTCTTTTCATAACCTGCATATTAATCTCTAATTGTTTAGTCTACCAAAATCAAAGACCCAAAATATCTCGCCAAACGAATACATCAAACCTTCTGAGGTTCAGTTTGTTACACTTGCATGACCAAAACATTCTGGATACTCGGCATTCTCGCCGTTCTCGTTATAGCCTTTTTCATGTTCGCCTCTTTTCGCTTTTCCAACATCGAAACCCCCTCCTACCGCGTGATCAAAACCCTAGGTTCAGTCGAACTGCGCGCCTACCCCCAAATGACCATAGCCCAGACCGATTTGCGCTCTTCTTCGTTCGACAACGAGGGCAGCAACGGCTTTCGCACCGTAGCCAACTACATCTTTGGCGGCAACCAAACCGGCCAGAAAATCGCCATGACCGCTCCTGTGATCATGGAAATGGGCGACTCGGCTCGCCTCTCTTTTGTCATGCCTTCGGCCTACGAACTCAACGAACTACCCCAACCCAATTCTGATCGGGTATCCCTGCAGCAGACCCCTGAAAAGACCCTGGCGGTCATTCAGTACGGCGGCTTCAGCGACGACGATAAAATCAAGAAGTACGCAGACAAGCTCATGGCTGAACTCCAGGAACAAGGCATTGCCGCCAAAGGCTCCCTGCTGTACATGGGTTACAACTCCCCCTGGGATGTGGTCAACCGCCGCAACGAGGTGGCCATTGAGGTTGTTTGGCCCTAATTAACGCTTCAAGATGCGCAGACTTTGACTTTGTTGAGCGACTTGCATGCGAAGTACATAAGGACCGGCGGGCAAACTGCTCACCTCCACACTAGTACCTTTTCCACTCAAGACTAGGCGCCCCAAGGCATCCAACACCTGCCATTGCACGCTTTCCGAAACGCCCTGGATGTTGAGTTTTTCAGCCGCAGGATTGGGATATACGATCCAAGGTTTTTCAAATGGTGAATGAATTCCCGAAGGCTGGGCACGAACAAACTGGAATTGCCAATAACCAGCCGCAAAGTCTATACCCGCAGTCAAGGTCTGAGCGGTCAACTGCAGATTGTACCAGCGCATATCGGGCTCAACAGCCCCCGCTCCCAATTCACCATTGTTGGTGGCCTTGGGAAGACCCAAAAACTGACCCTGACCCGAAATGACCAAAGCACCCATGACCGAATCAATGTACCAAGTACCGGCTTTGGTTCCATCATGAGGCGCAACCGGTGTGCCACAGGCTTCTTTGCCGTTGTTCTGCCAGCCTTCCAACCAAGTTTGGCTACCCATGTTGATTTGGAAACTGCCGTCAGCCTTGATTTGATATACATCGTCAAACAAGCAGGATCGGGTATTGACATCGCCCGCACTGTTGCTCCACCAGAGCAAGTTTCCAGCATCAGGTCCCACCGCCAAGGCTCCCGCCTTGCGTTCCAAGACCCAATCGCCCACAGGGCTCAATACGGCAAAGGAAAGGGTATCGCTGTAGGCCCTGGCACCACTGTCATCAGCGGCCCAAGCAAACACCTCATAGCTACCCGCTGGCCAAGCTTGAGACCACAGGTACGGAGCCACAGAATCGCGAACGATTTGGCCACCGACCGAAAACTCAACAAAGGCAATTTGACCGTCCAAATCTTCGGCTACGGCCTGAACGGCCACACGCTGACCCTCGATGAAATTCTGCTGGTTCAAGGGAGAAGAAAGCGCCAAACTAGGAGCGGCATTCAAACCATCACCCACAAATACAAACACCTCTTGGGCATCGCTATACAAGCTATCAAAGACACGAAGACGCATTTTATAGACCCCTTCTTTCAAGCCCTTGAGCAAGGGTTGAGCGCTGCTAGCCCCTTCCATGCTCAAGCGGTTGGGACCATAGACCTGACTCCATTCGTATTTCAGGTAACCCAATGAACCGGCGCTGCTCGCGCGGCCGTCCAATCGAAGGGTATCAATCAAAGCGCTGTGGCTGCGGTTGCCACCCGCATGGGCCAAGGGCAACAAAGCAGGCAAGTCACCGGTACGGGTGAATACCAAACGGCCCAAATTGGCGCCTGATGCGGCAAAGTTCAAACGCAAGATGCGCTTGCCACGCTGCATACTCAGGTTGTTAATGGTCACCGATTGGAAGGTTTCCCACTTGCCGGTGCTGGGGAAATCGACCCCGCTGTGCAGGGCCTTTCCATCCAATTCAAGGATCATCAAGCCACCGCGTTGGGCATTGCCATTGGCATAGCGAATCTGGCAAGAGTAGAGACCATCTTGGGCCACATTGACGGTGTATTCGGTCCATTCGCCGGCTTCAATCCAAGTCAAAATGGCCCCTTCTGCGGGGTCTTGCGAAGCATCAACCGATTCGGTCGTGCGGAAATTGCCCAGGTTTGCAGCTCCAAAGTCAACATAGCTGATGCCTTGGCCTCTGCCCCCTTCGAATTCGTCGTAATGGCCGGTTTCAATGGTGCCGGGAATGCTGCGGCTGGCTCGTTTGTAGGGCCATTGTTCGCCCACAATCACCGTCAAGACATTGCTCAGAGAAACCTTACCACCTTTGTAGGCCCAGGCTTGCATGGAATACTGACCCACGGGCATGTTGGCGGCCGAATAGGAGTAAGGTCCAGAACTCTGGGTAGAGACCCATTTCGAATTCAGCATAAACCGCAAGGAATCAATATTATCACTCAAAGAGTCGATCTGAAAGCTCACGTCGGTACCCTTGTAGTATTGGGCAAATTCGCTGCTGATGCTCAGCTTCACATCGCCATCGAGACTGGTCACCAAGCGACGAGGAGGAACCGTCAATTCGTATTGGTCTGAGAAGGTCACCACCAGGGTATCAGCCCCGTAATTCTTGCCCACGTAAATGGTCTCGCCGTCTTTATTGAAGGCCACCGCCAAGGGGTGATTGGCCGTGATCTGAGGCTGCAAGCGACCCAAGCGGTTCAAGGAGTGCAACCAGTGGTAGGTCTGGGCATCAGAAACACCGAACTTGAGGTTGCGCTGCCCATTAACGTTGTACAATTGAATGGCCTTGGGCGCATCGATGTAAGCCAGGTATTGGTAATAGATGTCGTGCCAGAGGTTGTCGTTGGCCTGGTGGGTCAAAATGCCGGTATTCTTGGCCATCTCGTTCCACAAACGGCGATGGTAGGCAGAGTCGTGGGCCAAGTAGAACGAACCACCGTGAATGGGATACAATTCAATGCCGTACGAGGCCGCGATGTCGTTAGTCCAGAAGGTGCCATTGTCGTGTGAGTTGCCCCATACGCGACTCACCAAGGCATAGTTTTGATTGGGGCCCAAGTTGCGTTTCTTTTGGTCAAACCAGTACTCCTCGATGGCCGATTGCTCCGTGCAATACAGATAAATGCCCAGATCCCGAATGGCGTCGTTGCCCGTAATGCTGCCCCAGTGAATGAGGGAAGAGTTGAACTGCATGCTCTCAGAGGTAGATTCTTGGTCGTTGCCCTGAGGGAAACTCGCAAAGCCGTTGGCCCAACAATGGCCGGCAAAGGGGTTGAAGTTGCGCAAAAACGGAAACAGGGTATCCTGACGGTCGCTAGAGGCCGCATCGCGAACCAAGAGGTTCACCATGGGGCCAAAATCTTGCGCCCACCCGGGCTCGAATTCTTCAATAAAGGAGGCGGCGTGAATGAAATAACCCCAGTGAAAATGGTGGTCGTTGATGTTGCCGTCTTGGCCGTGACCGGCGGGGTAACCGATCAAGGTGCTGTAGGTCTTGTGGTAATAAAACAAGAAGGCTACCTCGGGCGATTGGTGGGTCAACCAGTTCTCCAGGCGGCTTTTCACCGTTTTGAGAATGGCTTGAACGGCCTCGTCGTTGCCCATTTCGTGGGCGATGCGGGCGGTTTGGATCAAGCGGTTCATCACCTGGCCTTCGTTGTACGAATCGGTCCAAGTGCTCAAACCCTCATACTGCAAATCGCTGATTTTGGACTGCAAGGCGGCCGCGTCAAAACCCTCGCTCAAGTAGTCGACATAGGGCAAGGTGGGCAGAATGCCACGAAAGGTATGCGACACGCTGTAGTTTAAGGCAGGCAGCAATTTGAGCTGACCGCGAATGCTAGGATAAGACTGGCTGAGGTAATCGCTAGGGCCTTTGCTGGAGTGGGACCACTGGTGGGGCAACCAACCTTGCAAGGGCAAACTATCGCTGCCTTCGTGCACCTGAACGTCTAGGCTGAAGGTGGTGCTCACCTGGCTCGTCGAAGCGGTATAGGACCATTCCGTGTGAGTGTTGACGGGCTCGACATAAGCATAGCGCTGAAAGGAATCGATGGCATTGGCAAAACTGCTACGGCTATGGGGCAGCATCAACACCGACCAATAATTGTGCCCGTCCAAATCAGAAGTAAGGGTAGAACCGCTTTTGGACCAGGTGCATCCGCTGGGGCCATAGACCACGAAGTCAGCCCCGTTGTAAGCGTCTTCGATCAAAACCACCTCATTGTTGATGCTCACCTTGCCGCTATTGACGGTGATTTTTACCTCGTCGGCCGAGTCTTTCTGGTAGTAGACAAAGGGCATGCCCATGCCGGTGCGGGCCTGCAAACGATGCCCGCCGCTCTTCCATTCCAAGGCGATGAGCCAGTCGCTGTATTCCGCCACATAAGCCGCGCTTGCGTTCAAACCGCTTACCCCCACGATGATGGGTTCGATGTCGCTGATTACACCCCAAGGAATGTACGAAGTGACCAGGCCGCTGGCCGTCGTCTTCATGGTCAAAGGGTAATTGAACAGGTTGCTGCAATGGGCGTTGTTCAACTTGGCCGACCACCAGTCGTTGGTGGGAACCGGTTTCGACTTCAAGGAATCGATCAGGTAGGGCACCCCCTGCGGATACGAGTTTCTCCCGGCCACATCGGTACCGGGGAAAGCCGTGGTATAGCTACCGCTGCCCACCTTAACGGTTTGGGCTGTGGCACATGAAAGAGCCACTAGGGCAAAAGCAATAGCGAGAATTTTCTTCATGGGGTTCCTTCGAAGGTAGGCCTTTGTGTTGATATTGTAGTTTTTACAATATCATTCGTGTCTGGGGCCCGCTTAAAATTGGTCGATCGAGCCTTATTTTCGCCTGCCATGAACCTCATCGAAGTCGAAGTCATTGTCAACGCTCCCTTGGAGCACGTTTGGAACTGTTTCAACCAAAGCCAACACATTGTAGGCTGGAACTTTGCTGCCGATTCTTGGCATTGCCCAAAGGCTGAGGCCGACTTTGTGGTGGGGGGCAAATTCTGCAACACCATGGCCGCCAAAGACGGCTCTTTTAGCTTCGATTTCTGGGGTTAATACCGTGCCATTGAGCCCATGAGCCATGTCGCCTATTCTCTAGGCGAAGACCTGGGCGAAAGCCGATATGTGGAGGTTGACTTTTCGGAAATTGAGGGCGGTGTTCGCGTCCTCGAGCGATTCGTTCCCGAGACCCAAAACTCCGAAGAGATGCAACGCGGCGGGTGGCAAGCCATCCTAGAGAACTTCAAGAGTTATTGCGAAAGACGATGAAACGCTTGGTAATGGGGTTGTTGTGGCTCCGAAGTCTTTCGGTTTACGCCGAGAGCGAACCGGCTCGGTTCAACCGCCCAATGGGCCAACTCAACATCTTGACCAATTTGGACCAAGCCATCTATGTGAATTGCGGGGGTCCTGGCTTTGTTTCAACCCGTGGAACCACCTGTTTGGGTCTTCAATTCGTTCCCACCTTGAAATACCAAAAAGTCGCTGTCGGAAGCTCCATTACACCAGGACTCGGTATTCAAGCCTATTCGCGATTCAACCATTGGCAAGTGAATGTAGGTACCTTTTAAAAGGCGCCATCTGCCCAATGGAACCTGGCCGTTGGGTTGGGGTATGTGTGGGGGTCCAAGGGGAAATAATCGGTTACCAAGACAGCAAAATCAATAGCAAAAGGGTCATCCAAACGGCCCAAGAGCGGGGCTTTCTGAGTCCAGCATCAGACTTCACCAAGGCCCGTACATGACGGGCACTCATGAGAAATAGCCCTTTGAAAATCGCACTCAAAACGATTAGAAAAACCACAAACCCGAAGACACCCGAAGCCTGCCATAGCGCCCAAACCCAAGGAGCCAAAAACAACAAATAAACCAACGAATACAAACTCAAAACCGACAACATCGAAAATCCCACTGTTTGCAACTTGGGCTTTTTCACTTCAGAAGGGGTTTCCTTTGATGCTAAAGATTGCGGTTCAATGGCAAGGTGGCATTTGGATTTTTTTTCTACTGACTTAGTTGTCTCTGAATGGGCGATTCGTTCAACCAGAGTTGATGATTTTTCCGACGCATTCCACTCAGAAGCTTGAACCGCCTCAGCTTCTATGAATGCCGGAGCATTCTCTGGGAGATTCTGAACATTTCCAGAACCGAACTCCATGGTTGATCGAGGAGATCGGCAAGAAGCCAAAAACACCATCACGAGCAGCAGAGCATTGCCTATAATTTTTACCATTTTCCTATTCGCCATGCGGCCAAGCACAAGCCACCGCAGAGTCCTAGTATCAGCAATTCATCTCGGTTTTCAAACTTTCCTTTATGAACGATAGACACCAACAATACTACCCATATAACAGCCAAGAACAAAGCCAATGAAAACAATCCCAAACCTCGCAAACTGAGGCGGTCATAAATAATTGACAGGCTTCCAATAGCCCCAGCCCAGAAAAACAAAAGGGGAAACAAACCGACCAAAAGAGAGGCGGCTAGAAATTCACAGGCATCTGACAATTCAACTGTAGGAATGGCTAAGTAGTAATTCATTAACTCATGGAATTGGTTGACAGCAATTTCGCAGAGATCGCAAATGAAAACCGGCCAACTTTTACGGGTTTCAACTAACCCGTAGTTGGGAAATTACGGAAAATCCGTAAAGCACATCAAGAAAGGAGCCACCAACGGCTTAGTCTACCACCCAGCGGGTGAATCCGAGCAATTCCTGGCCCGACACTGAAATGAAATACAGTCCTGAAGGCAAATCGGGTAAGCTGTGTTGATCGCCTTGAAGGGAGGCCTGATAAACCTGCTGACCAGAGGCATTCACGATGCTCATCTCTAGTGCGTCGGGGCGATCCACATTTATCATCAACTGGGCTCTTCCATGGCTTGGATTGGGTAAAACCGACAGTGTTAGGCGGGTTGTTGATAGCGACAAGCCGGCGTTTTCACCATAAACATCGGCACAATTGCTAATGGTTGACATGGGGCTGACACCACAGGCTCGAAAATCAAATTGCTGAGACTCTTGAACCAAATAGCGCCCGGCTTTCACATCAAAGGTGGTCAGCGTATCACGCATGTTCCAATTGTCAGCTGGCAAGGCTTGCACCACCGGATGCATGCTTTCTCCATCTTCATTGACATGACCCAATTGAAGCGAATGTCCCAATTCGTGGAACAGCACATAAGACAGCTTGGCATTTTTACCTTGGGGAATGCTGCCTTTGCCATAGTAATAATCAAAGCGTTTGGAGATGCGCAATTCTTGACCTACCACGTAGTAAAAGGTGCGACCCCCTAGAATGCAGGAATACCAAAGTTGCTCATAGTAAGCCACGACCCCATTGGGCAGCTCGTAACCAACGCTATCGAACATCAACGCATTGACGCCATCGCCCAAATCGCTTTTGACCCAGGTGGATTGGCGCGTCAAGGTATAATTCACTCCTGTTTTGCACCGAAACTCAGCAAAGACACCTTCGATACAGGCTCTCGCCTCGGCGTTGTTGTACAGGTCGCGGCGCATGTACCAGGTATGGCCGCCGTTCTCGTTCAAATTCCACAAATGGAAGTATTCCCGAGGATTGAGCGTGGCCGTGCCCACATTGGCTTTGACGTGCAAGACATCAGCCGACTCTCCATAAATGCCGTTCACATAGACGCGCACTTTGCCGCTATAGGTTTCTGGAACCTCCATCTCGATTTTGCTATCTGACCAGCTCTTGTATACAAAACCCTTGGCGGTATTGGCATCGAAATAGGCAACCCCATCTCGCGCAAATGACACGTATGAATTGCCTTGATTAGCCCCAAAACCAGAACCTTCAATGGTCAAGGTTTGCATGCCCCCAATGATCGGATTGGGACTCATGCTTGCAATAGAAGCGTTGGCCCTTGACCCAACCTTTGAGGGTGCAGCGCTGAGCGATGCCATGGGCGACGACTGCGAAAAATACTGCGATTGAAAAGCCTCAAACGATTCAGAGACACCGCCCCAACAGTCTATCATTTCACCCTCTGTGAGTGAAAACTGCCCTTGTGGCCCACAGACCAACTCGTACACCAGGGGTAGATTTTGCCTTTCAAAGGTTCGGCCTTCCACCTTTTTTAGCAGGAAAACGCCTTGTTGACCAGGATTGATTTGAGCCGCTCCAAAAACGGTTCTTCCCAAGGAACCCAATTGACCACCTTCGGTTAGAACCCATATTTGCTCGGCACTTGAGGATCCCATCCAGCGGTGCTTGATATCCATTCTATGCAGGGTTACCAGGGTTTTATGCTGGTCATCCCAGGTGCACAAACGACCCGATTCTTCTGCCCAAACGGCTTCTTCAGATTCGGAAATTCGGTCTTCAACAGCAATGGGAGAAAGGGCACAGGCGCTTGTTTGTGCCCCTAACTTTGTTGCCAAAAAAGACAGGAAGCATACAATTCCAATACGAGCCAATTTCATACCTTAAAGGTAACCATCAAGCCCCAGATAGCGTATATCAAATAAATTCGAATATGGGTTAAAACAACAGACCCAGATTGAAGCACAAGGCTTCGCTAAAGCGGTAGATCTTGTCGAAATAGGGGTTCCAAGGGTCAGTAGCATTCAACACCAAAAACGGCATTTGCTGGGTTTGATAGCCCATGTCAAACGACAAACGAGAAGCTCCTGCATTAAATTCCAAACCAATACGGGGGTTGAACAATACACCTGAGTTTTCAATGCCTTGACTCAAATTCAAGGAATACCCCAAGGCTATGCGGGTATAAGGGGAAATGTTGCCACGCTCCATACGACCGCGGTATTCGGCATAAAAAGGCATCATAGCAAACTCGTTTTCGGTTAAAAAATAACGAAGGCCGGTGCCCAATCCGACGAAATGATTGGCCGTCAAATTCTTACCGTAACCCAAGTTGAAATTGGTGACATCCAAGCCGTACTTGCCGCTGCTGATGCCGTAGCCCAATGAGGCGAAAAATTCAAACTCTTGAGAAACAGGCGCCGCGCGAAGCACTTTGGGCTCTTCTGAAGACGATGGGGCAAATTCCCGAGTTACTTTGGCCACATCTCCAATGGGGCACACGAACACAGAGTTACCGGCCAACTGAATGGTCAAACTCACTTCGGGCACCCATTCGGTGATGGTTCCGCGCAAGACAGAACCATTCTTCAAGTGAACGACCTCTTTGGGAAGGCCCGTTTGGGACCAAGCCGTCGTGACCCAGGCAAACAACAACAAGGCCCAAATGCGCAATTTCATGATGCGAATTTAGGGAATGGCCACGGCCCAATTGGCCGTCGTGCCATGGTTGCAGCCCACCGAAGGATTGGCCATACCCATGGTAAAATTGCCGGTCTTGAACACCTTGCCGTTCAAAATAGCTTCCAATTTGACCTCGCGGCACATGTATTCGTCTGTGCTGAAGCTGATGTTCATGTTGACCACATCGGCTGATTTCACATCGTAAGCCGTTGAGGTTTTGCTCGAAAACCCACCGGCAGCATTGATCAACCAACCAATATTGGATGAGAGCGAAGCCGCACTTTGCGCATTATCAGGCAATGCGGGCGTAATGGTCATTTTTACCTCGAACTTACCGCCATCAACGGGGACAGAGGGTTCTTCCGTCTTACAAGCAGAGACCCAAGTCAAACCCAAGGCCAGCAAACTCATGAATGCAAATCTCATGGCGCAAGTATACACAATGGTGTGTTGGGTACAGGTAAAAAATCCGAGCGCTTTTACTCCAACTGAAACGAAATCGGCAATTGGTAATAACAGCGAACAACTTTGCCACTATTCATGGCTGGTTTCCAACGCGGAGACTTTTTCAAAACACGTATGGCTTCTTGGGCAAATTCGGGGCAAGCCTCGGTTTGTTCCATTACTTTGATGTTGCTGATGTGGCCGTCAATTTCCACCACAAAGCGCATCATCACATAGCCACTGATCCCCTCTTCGAAGCAACGCTGAGGGTATTGAAACTCATTGCTTACAAAGCGGTAGAATTTGTCCATGCCTCCAGGAAATGTGGCTTGGTTTTCGACTACTTCGTAGGGCGCAGGCAAGACAGATTGAGGTCCAGGGCCATCGCCTCCTTTGGGTTCATCTTGGGCCCACAAAGGGCTAGCTAGCAACAGGCATAGGGCCAATATCAGGTGTTTCATGGGTGAAATATCATCAATCCGTAATGGCCCACGTGCTTGTTTTCGGCAAACTCATAGGCGCTAATTTCGATCATATACTGGGCAGTCACCTCGGGCCTCACGGTCACCATGGCTAACTTCTCTCGTTTGTTATCTTTTTCAATCAAGACCCATTGATCATTGACAAACTTGTAGATCTTCAGGTCTATGTCTTTGATGTTCTGATCGCCAAAGGCTGCAATGCCGTATTCCAAACCGCCGCTCAGAGTGCGAAAGGCCTCTTTGGTGCTAGAGATCAAATCCAACTCCATGCGCACGATTTGCTGCCCGTATTCGTGCTCCACTACCTGCACATAGCGCTCAGCATCGGCAATGATCGAAGCCATGCTGATGTCATCGCTTTGAGCCTGCGCTGAACCGCACATTACCAAGGCGAAAACTGCCAAAATACCATTCCTCATAGCTCTTGTTCATGCGCAAAATACGAAGGGTGGTTGGCAATTCTTAGTTTTTGCCCTTGCTTTGTTTGCATGAGCCTTTCCTTTCGCAAGATTGCCCTTCCCCTTGGTCCGTTGATTTGCTTCTTGCTATGGTGTGCGCCCGGTTTCCCGTTTACCGGAACGACCCAATTGGCATTGGGGGTCGCTTTGTGGATGGCGTTATGGTGGATCAGCGAATGCGTAGCCTTGGAAGCCACTGCTTTACTGCCCATTCTCCTATTTCCCTTGATGGGCATCATGCCCGCCAAGGCTGTCGCCCTTTCATTTGGCGACCCCATGATGTTCCTCTTTTTGGGAGGCTTTGTGCTGGCTCGCAGCATGGAAACCTGGAATTTGCACCGCCGACTGGCTTTGAACATCGTTCTGCGCGTAGGAACCCAGCGCAAAAAACTGGTCTTGGGTTTCATGATAGCCGTCGCCTTTCTCTCCATGTGGATGAGCAACACGGCCACTGCGGTGATGATGCTACCCATCGGCTTGTCCATTTTGCAACAGCTCGATGGAGAAGGCAAGAGTCCCTTTGCCACCGCCCTTATGCTCTCGATTGCCTATGCAGCCTCTATCGGCGGCATGGCCACTTTGATTGGTACGCCCCCGAATCTGGTCTTGGCCAGCCTCTACGAACAACAGTACGGCGAGGCCATCGACTTTGGAACTTGGTTCCAATTGGGATTCCCGGTTTCGGTTCTCTTGCTGGCCATCGCCTGGTGGGTCTTGACGCGAACCTTTGAAGAATCTGAGCCCATCGACAACCAGCAATTGCTCAAGGCGCTGAAAGACTTGGGTCCCATGTCGGGGGCCGAAAAGAAGGTGGCCTGGGTCTTTTTCTTCACTGCCATGGCCTGGATGAGCAAGCCTTGGACCTTGACTCCGTTTTTCCCTGACATCAGCGATACGCACATTGCCCTTCTCGGGGCCTTTGCGCTCTTTCTCATGCCCGGCGATCAAAGCGGTCGCCGCCTTTTCGAATGGAGCGATGCTCACCGTTTGCCCTGGGGTACCTTGCTGCTTTTTGGAGGTGGCTTGGCCCTGGCAGCCGGTTTTGAAGCCAGCGGATTAGCGTCTCACCTCGCCGGCGGGTTCACCGCCCTTGCCGGATGGCCCACCTGGCTGGTCCTCGTAGCGGTCGTCGCAGCCATCAATTTCCTCACCGAAATCACCTCCAATTTGGCTACCACCGCCGTGGCCTTGCCTTTGTTGTTTCCCCTGGCCCAAGCCTGCGGATTGCCTCCTTTGATATTGCTAGGCTCGGCGACCTTAGCCGCCTCATGCGCCTTCATGCTTCCCGTAGCTACGGCTGCGAACACCTTTGCCTACGGCACCGGCTACATCGCCCAAAAAGACATGGTGAAGATTGGCCTTCGAATGAACACCCTATCGATTGCCATCATCAGCTTGTTGATGTGGCTGTTGGGGGCTTAACGAGCCGACTGCTTTTTCAGCAACTTGGCGAACAACTTGGGGGCGAAGCGAACCAGCTTCAAACCGATCAATTCTCGACCTCCGACTCCGAATTCACGTTTGCCGGCTGAAATGCCATCTACCATGATGCGAGCACAGGTCTCAACAGGCATGCCCTTCGCCTGATTTTCATCCATCTCACCCGTGGGTTTGCCTTGGGCATCAACAGCGTGTTTGCTGATATCGGTGCGAATGAATCCGGGGGTAATCAAGGTGATTTGGATTCCACGGTCTTCCACTTCCATGCGAAGCGAATCGTAAAATCCGTGCAAGGCGTGCTTGGAGGCAGCATAGGCCGACCGCAAATAGAAGCCCCATTTGCCTGTCAAACTGCTGGTCACGGCTATGGTGCCCAATCCTCGCTCCAACATAGAGGGCAAGACGGCTTTGGTCACCTGCACATGGCCGAAGTAATTGATTTCCATGATGCGGCGATCCAATTCCAAGGGTGTTTCCTCGGCTTTCGAACGCTGGGAAATGCCGCCGTTGTTGACCAGTATATCCACAAATGCGCCGGAGAGAACCTGAGCGGCGGCCGCCTCGATGCTGGCACTATCGGTCAAATCAATGGGCACAATTTCGACCGTAACAGAATCGCCACAGGCTTGTTTAACCTCTTCCAATTGAGCCAAGTTGCGGGCAGAGATGACCAAGTCATAGCCCCTCTTGGCGTACTCCAAGGCTAGGGCTCGCCCAATGCCTGAAGAGGCTCCGGTCACCCAAACTCTGGCCATATCAATCTTTGATGCGAGAGAACCGCATAGCTTTCAACATGAAGGCCGGCAAAGGCTTCAGCGGATCGCGCTTTTCGACGTTCAAGAACAAGCCCCACTTTTCAATGATGGGCACCTTGTACACTTCAATCATCTCAATCAGGGTTCCGTCAACATCATCAATGTAGGTACAGTGAACCTTGGTCTGACCCATGCTCAATGCCTCGTTTGAATCGCAGCGAAACGGATGACCCGCGGCGGTCAATTTGCCTCCCAATTCTTTCATGCCTTTGACGTCCAAGCCCAAGTGCACAAATCCAGAATCGCCCCAAATGCGGCCCTTGAAAGTGCGGTTGGGTTCGCGGTCCAAGGCTTGGACCAACTCGATGAACGAATCACCCACCAATTGGCCAAATCCACCACCGGTTTGCATGCTTTGCTTCAAGCGAATGCGGCGGTATTGTTGATCGCCTCCAGGCAAGTGTTTGAAATCATCAAAGACTCCGGTTTGGTCGAATTCCACTCGGTCATACCCAAAAATGTCGCGGTACAACTTCAGAGACTCGTCAATGTTCTTGACCCCAATGCTGCATCCGGCAACACCACTGCTAACGTGATGCATTTCGCGGTACAGATCTTGGGTCGGCTCCATGCGAAACCAGTTGCCGTCTTCGTCTTTCAAATCGTAAACCTGGGTTCCAGCTGGATTGGATTTTACCTCTGATACCCCAATGGCTCCATTTGATGTGGCAAACTTGTGGTGCTTGTTCAGATCGCGAGTTTTGAAGTGTACCATAAAAATGTGCAAATCGCCTACCTGCATGGGCGTAGATGACTTACTGGGTTTGAACGAAGTCGGAGTGAGTACCTCCATGGCACATCCGCCTTGCAAATTCATGATCATGCTCGCGCGTTTGGTGATGGTTTTACCATGGGTATACACATCCATCAAAGGAGCAGGTTGAACAGAGTCAAAAAATGGAATGTCCATTCCGAAGAATTTGCGGTAGTACTTGAGAGCAGCATCCATGTCTTGAACGGCGAGTCCAATGTGTTGAATGCTGTTGATGCGGCTAATCATTAGAACAGGTTGAAGAGTTGAGGTTCTTGCAAAATAAGGCATCAGCGTCAAAATGACACTAAGCCTAACGGAATCTAGTGAAATTTAAGAGGCCGAGCGATTGAGTCTATAGGTCAAGATAGCGGGCAACAAAGTCAATACAGAGGCAGCCAATTTCCATGGGTCATTCAAGCCAAAATAGAGCATCATCCAGACCCCAGCCACCAAAAAAATGGCAGGTGTGAAGGGATACCCCCAGGTTTTGACTGATTCAGCGTTCAACTGCTTGCGAATGCGCAATAAATACACACCGAAAACAGTCAAAAGCGAGAACAAGGTTAATGTAATTCCGATGTATTCAATGATATCTTTGAATGGGGTGAACAGTACGAATAATAAAGTAATGAAACCCTGTGCCAAAATGGCTCGTCGTGGCGATCCTTTCTCTGTTTCCTTCTGAAAAAATCGAAACATGGTGTGGTCTTGACCCATTCGTTGTACAACACGAGGGCCTGCCATAAACATGGCGTTCACTCCCGCCAACAAGGTCAAAGCAAACAAGAGCGTAAACGATTGAGCCGCTTTCATGCCCAGGCTACGCTCCAATACCAAATTACCGACATCCACTCTCCCTGCCAATTCGGACATAGGGGCACTGAACAAAAACACAGCTGTCAACGCCATGTACAAAAGCGTGACGATTCCTGTGCCCATTAAAACAGCACGGGGCAAATTGCGCTTTGGATCTTTCATATTTCCTACAATGTATGTAGCGGCATTCCACCCACTGTATGCAAACATGACCCAAACCAAAGAACCAGCAAAAGGAAGAGAAAAAATGGTATCCCAACTACGTTCAGTCGGTGTCCATTGAACCCCACTTTTCAAGGCCTCTGGTAGCATGAAAAGTGGAATAGCGATTAGAGCGATGATGAAACAAAGCTTTACAATGGTCAATATATTTTGAGCCCAACCCCCTTTTTGAATGCCTCCAAATTGAATAGCGATGGCGATCAATACAAACAAGACCGCAACCGTTTGAGTAACCGGTAATGGACTTGATCCTAACCACGGCCCTAATGCCGTGGCCAAATATTCTCCTGCCGCCAAACCCAGCGAGGCACTTGCCGCTGAGAAACCAACTACCAGTGAAACCCACCCACTGGCCAACCCCAAAATAGGATGGTACAATTTGCTCAAGTAAACATACTCACCACCCGACTCGCGAAAATGGGTAGCAATTTCTGCATAGGCGGTTGCACCAAAAACAGAAAGAACACCCCCCAACAACCAAATCATCAATATAGCAAACGGATCAGGAATGGCACCTGGAGCGACTTGGAATCCAATAGATGTAAAAATTCCAGTTCCTATCATATTCGCCACAACCATGTTGGTTGCAACCCTTCGTGAGTAAGATTGAGTCATATTTCGTATTTCGTAGCTTGAATCATAGGTGAGGTTTAAAAATACCAATGATAACAAGAGACCGCAATTTACAAATAGTCGATTGATTCAAGGATGCGCTACACAACAAAGATCAATTTATGTGAACCTTTTAATGGTCCAAAATCCCATCAGGTTACAGCCAAACTTTACGATGAAATTGATCTAAAATTCAACCCGTATTTATTTTCCATATCTTCTTCGTTTTCTGAAAGATTCTACTCACCCTCAAGCCTTATATTCGAGACATGGAATGGGGTTTTACACGCTTTTCAAAGAAACATTTCCTTCACTTATCACTGGGATTATTGGTGGGATGCTGGAACATACAATCTGTTGTTGCACAATCTGCAAAAGACTCCATTTTTATGGCTCAAATCGTTGCCGAAGCATTGAACAACGGCCATTCCTATAAACAGTTAGGAGCCCTGTGCAAGGAGGTTGGTCCTCGATTGAGTGGCAGTGATAACGCAGAAAAGGGGGTGCAGTGGGCTCAGCAAATGCTCTCTTCCTATGGATTTGATTCGGTCTATACCCAGCCCGTAATGGTGCCCCGTTGGGAACGAGGTACTGAAGATCGGGTAACCTTGCTTTCTCAGAATTTGAGCGAATTATACAAATACCTATCGGAGAATGACTATAACTGCGAAACCTACAACGAAGCCCATCCAAAACCCAACCCATTGGGTATTTACGGCTTAGAGTGTCCAGCGCTGGGCGGTAGCGTAGGGGGTTCAGTTTTGGGGCCTTTGGTGGTCGTGAATTCCGAACGTGAATTGGATTCTCTCGGCGGCCTTGGCCAGCTTCTCGGCCGAGTAGTTTTGCTCAATAGACCCTTCGAAAAAGACTTCATTAACACCTTTGCGGCCTACAGTTCTTGCGTCACCCAACGCGTCAACGGAGCTCCATTATGTGCCAAATATGGAGCCACTGGAGTCTTGGTTCGATCCATGAGCCATCGCTGCGACTTGCACGCCCATACCGGAGTAACGCATTACCAGGCCGGCATAGACAGCATACCCATTGCTGCTGTAGCGACTGGCGTCGCCGATTTGCTTGATTGGTTGTACCGTCAACAGTGGGAGCCCGCCCAAATTGAAATGCAATTGGGCTGCCAAACCCTACCCGACCGGATGAGTGCAAACAGCATTGCCGAAACCAGAGGCCGCGAATTCCCCAATAAAATCATCGCATTTGGAGGTCACTTCGACTCTTGGGACGAGGGCGAAGGAGCCCACGACGACGGCGCCGGTTGCATGCATACCTTTGAAGCTCTGCGCTTGCTGAAAACGTTAGGATACCAACCCCGGCATACGCTGCGCTGCGTATGGTGGATCAACGAAGAAAATGGCCTAAAGGGGGCTTTGAAATACGCTGAACTATGCGCCAATGAAGGCCAGCAGCACATCGCTGCTTTAGAAAGTGATCGCGGTGGTTTTGTTCCTCGCGGTTTTGGCCTCGACTCATCCCTATTGGCATTGATCAAGCCTTACCAACCTTGGCTGGCCGCCTACGGTTTTGGGGAACTCACCCTAGGAGGGGGCGGTGCAGATGTAGGACCACTCAAGCGTCAAGATCCGTCAGTCGGTTTGGTCGGATTCATTCCCGATTCGCAGCGGTACTTTGACGTGCATCACGCCGAAACCGACGTCTTTGAAAACGTCAACCGACGCGAACTCGAACTCGGAGCCGCTGCCGTGGCATGCATGATCTATTTGCTAGACCAGACCTTGGATTGACCTAAACGATGACTATTGGCTACTTCAGGCAAGACCTAAGAATCAATCTTTGATATAGGTGGTAGAACCTACTTTAAGGCTGTTGCACGAAGACATTCTCAACGTTTGACCTTGTGGTATCGTGCCTTCTGAAGTTCTAGTATACGTGATTGTTACCTTTCCAGGACTTGTTACTTCCCAATTTCCCCAGGTACTCATACCCCCGAACATGGTAGTACTGGAATTAAAAGTACCATCTGAAGAAAACTTCCAAGCTCCCGTTGGGTTGCTGCCATTCGGGTAAACCCAATCATAACCAATCAAACAATTTTTAGTACCCTCTATTGAACCCACACCTGATTCTGAACTGCTCATGCTTTGAGAATTTGAGGTACCCGAATCTTTGCTTTTTGAGCTAATTCGATAATATTTTTTTCTATTTCTGCATTTGAAAGGGAGG
>JALRLA010000025.1 GCA_023254645.1 Bacteroidia bacterium | reverse complement strand
CAATCGGCTCATGTCGATGCCGTAGCAATCGGGGTAGCGAATTTGGGGTGCTGAACTCACCAAGATGATGCGTTTGGGACGCAATCGATCCAAGATGCGCAAAATACTGGTGCGCAGAGTAGTCCCACGAACCACGCTGTCATCCATGATGACCAAAGTATCCTGATCGGGCTGAACAATGCCATACGTAACATCGTATACATGGCCCACTAAGCCTTCTCGGTCCGTATCGTTGGTGATGAAGGTTCGCATCTTGGCATCCTTCACCAAAACTTTCTCTCGGCGTAGGTACCAAGCCAGAACTTCTTTTAATGCTTCGGGATTGGTGCAACCTTCGGTGTTGTACAAGGCATCCAATTGGCGCTTGCGAATTTGCTCGTTCAAGCCGTCTACCAAACCGTAAAACGAAGTGGAAGCCGTATTGGGAACATAGGAGAATACCGTGTTTTTGAGATCAAAGTCGATCATATCGAGCACCTTGCCCGCCAACAACCGGCCCAATTCCTTGCGCTCGTGGTAGATGTCTTTGTCGCTACCACGCGAGAAATAAATGCGCTCAAAACTGCAACTTTTCCGCTCTACAGGAGCCAAAATTTTCTCTTCGCTATACGATCCATCTCGCTTGACAATCAAGGCATGACCGGGTTTGATTTCCTGAATGGATTCCAAAGGAACGTTGAAGGCCGTCATGATGGGCGCTCGCTCGGAGGCTACCACGACAACCTCGTCATCGACGTAATAATGCGAAGGGCGTATGCCCGCTGGGTCGCGCATCACAAAGGCATCGCCGTGTCCCAACATGCCGACCATGTTGTATCCGCCGTCGACATTTTTGAAGGATCGCTTCAAGACATTGCGCAAATTGATCTCGCTTTTGATTTTTTCAGCGATCTCCAAATTGTCGTATCCTTGGGCCTTGTAAATGCCAAACAATCGCTGGTTTTCTTCGTCAATGAAGTGACCAATTTTCTCTAGCATCAACACGTTGTCGCTCTTCTCTTTGGGTTGTTGGCCCAAATCAATCAGCGCGTTGAAGAGCTCATCGGTATTGGTGACGTTGTAGTTTCCCGCCAGCATGAGGTTGCGGGCCATCCAGTTGTTTTGACGCAAGAAGGGATGGATATTTTCAATGCTATTGCCGCCGTAGGTTCCGTAACGAAGGTGACCCAACAACAATTCACCCGCATAGGGATAATGCTTTTTCAAGTGAGCCAAGTCCTCTCGCTGAAGACCGTCCATGGCGTTCAAGTCTCCATAAACCTCGTCGAATACATCGCTGATGGCCGTTTTCGAGGCGCTTCTTTTGCGCGCCAAATAACGAGCACCATAGTCCGGATTTAACTTGACAACACCAATACCCGCGCCGTCTTGGCCTCGGTTGAGTTGTTTGGTCATCAAGAATTGCAGTTTTTGCAAACCGTACCAGTAGGTTCCGTACTTTTCCTTGTAGTACTCCAGGGGTTTTCTCAGGCGAATGAAGGCAACCCCACATTCGTGCTTAATGGCATCGCTCATGGTAGCAACACAAAG
>JALRLA010000401.1 GCA_023254645.1 Bacteroidia bacterium | reverse complement strand
AAGGGTTTACCCAAAAGAACAGCGGCTCAGACGTTGGTGTTTGGGGCCAATACGATCAATCTCGCATTGACATTTGGGACGATTATTATTCGCATTTGCAGCAAACCGCCCCCGGTTCTTACGTGATTTTGGAGCATTTTGCAGATAATAGCGAGGAAACCGTGCTGGTGAACAAGGGCATGATGATTTGGGGAAATGCCAACCACGCCTTCACCGAATTGGCCATGGGTTACCCCGCCAATAGCGATTATGCTTGGGGCATAGATTCCAAAGCCCGAGGTTGGAACTGGCGTCATTTGGTCGGTTATGCCGAGAGCCATGACGAAGAGCGAATGGCCTACAAGTGCCAAGCCTTTGGGGCCAACGTCAGCGGCTACAACACCAAAACCCTAGCCGTTTACGCCCAGCGCTCGGCCTTGGCTCACAGCTTGTTGCTCTTGACTCCTGGGCCCAAAATGATCTGGCAGTTTGGGGAATTGGCCTATGATTTCTCGATCAATCGCTGCGAAGATGGCAGCATCAGCGATCAATGCCGACTGGCCAACAAACCCGTTCGCTGGGATTACTGGACCGCCTCGGCTCCTCGCCAGCAATTGTACTACCAAACGGCCGCCTTGGCTCAGTTGAAGACGGAAACGCCCGCCATTCACAAGCCCAGTTCGCACGATTACATTGCCAATGGCAAAGTCAAGCGCCTTCGCACCTTTCACTCTGACTTGAACATGGTGGTATTGGGCAATGTCGACCCCACCTTGCAGTTTGCCAAAGCTGACTTTCCGCACGACGGGGTGTGGTACGATTACATGAGCAACGACTCCATTGTAGTGACCAATACGGCCGAATTGCTGACCCTAGAACCCGGAGAAGTTCGTGTGTATTTGGACAAGAAGTTGGCCAATCCCTTTGCCGAAGAACTGGGCCTAAACCTGGCCAGTCTTCCCGATTGCACGAGCTCTAGGTGGACACTGTACCCCAATCCCACAGCTGGTATTTTGCACGTAGCGGGAGAAGGCATACAACAGATTCGCCTGTTCGACGTGCAGGGTCGCACGGTGCTGGAACAGGACATTCAAGCCATGGAAAGTCTGGATGTTTCGCTGCTCAAGCCGGGCTTGTACAACGCCGTTTTGAGTGGGCGAGACCAGCGAACTCAATCCCAGTGGTTGAGCGTTCAGCCTTGATCGCGACTCGTCTCCTCTGTGCGATGAACCAAATTCTACCGCTGCATTCGGTTTGGCACAGCCCTCGATAGGGCCGTAATTTGTGACCCCGTGCTGTTCAACTCGGTCATCTACTGGATTTTTCTGCCCATCGTATGGGCCTTCTACTTCCTGTTGCCCCACAAAGGTCGCTGGGTGTTCTTGCTCTTGGCCTCTTATGTGTTTTACGGGTTTTGGAAGGTCGAGTTTGCGGGGCTCATGGCCCTGACTTCCCTCATCGATTGGGCCTTGGTTTGGGCCATGGTGAGAACCCCCAAAATCGGGTTGAAAAAGCTCTGTGTAGCCTTGGCCTTGCTGACTAACATTGGTCTCTTGTTCCTGTTCAAGTACTTTGATTTTGCCTTGGGTGAAACCGAGTTGGCCCGCTCCATGTACCACTCGCCCTGGACCGCTTGGATCATTGAATTGGGCAAGTTTACCGTTCCAGCAGGCATATCGTTTTACACCTTTCAGAGCATCTCTTACGTCATCGACGTTTACAAAGGAGAGGAGCAGGCTGAGCCCAGTTTGCCGCGCTTCATGCTCTTTGTAGCCTTTTTCCCGCAGCTCGTGGCGGGCCCCATTGAGCGATTTGGCCGTTTGCACAAGCAGCTGTTTGCCAAGCTCGAGCCCCGTTGGGAAGACATTCGCGACGGCCTTCGCTTGCTCTTGTATGGCTTGTTTTTGAAAGTGGCGGTGGCTGATAATTTGGCCTCGGTAGTCGATCAGTACTATGCGGCTCCCACTCATTTTGACGCTTGGTCCTCTTGGGTGGCGACCTTCTTTTTTACCTTTCAGGTCTACACCGATTTCTTCGGGTATTCCCTGTTGGCGCAGGGCTCCGCTTTGCTCTTTGGCATTCGCTTGATGGACAACTTTCAAAAGCCCTTTTTGGCCAAGAGCATTCCCGAATTCTGGCACCGTTGGCACATTTCTTTGAGCACCTGGTTTCGCGATTATCTGTTCATTCCCGTTGGTGGAAATCAGCGTGGGCCCTGGGTTTTGGCCTTTGCCGTCTTGTTGGTGTTCTTCACCAGCGGATTGTGGCATGGTGCCAATTCAACGATGATTGTCTTCGGATTGGCCCAAGGGGTATTGTACCTCTTTGACCGATTTGTGTTCAAGCTCGTGGCCATAGAATCATGGATCTGGGATCGCGTTCGTCAGATCAAAACTGGTTTCTTTTTCATGATGACGCTGGTCTATTTCCGTTCGGGATCCATGCAGCAGGCCCAAGAAGTTTTCGATGGCCTTAGGGGCCATTTGAGTGGTCAGCGCTATTCAGCCGATTTGGACTTGGCGGCTCAGGTTCAAGCCGAACAACAGGGAGAGATCTTGCTTCGCCACCTAGACATTGACCCTCACATTCCCCTGTTTTTGTTCCTGTTCCTTTTGATGGATCACGGGTTGTTCAAGCAGCGATTTGACGCTTGGGCTGAGACCAAATCCAAGGCCCTTCGTTGGTCTATCTATGCCTTTATGCTCGCGGCCATTTTGGTTTGGGGCGGAGCTGTCAATCACCCCTTTGTCTATTTTCAATTCTGATGCGCATGCCTGTCTGGATATCAAAATTGGCTTTAAGGTTTGGCGCATTTGCCCTGTTTGCCCTGCTGTTGAATGCCTTGTATACCCAATTCTTGTTCGAAGGCGACCTGCAGCGTTATTCACCGGTCAAGTCACACATCGATTCGGCCTTTGCCGAGGCCGATATTGTGTATTTGGGGGAGAGCAGCAACACCAGCTTCAACCCTTGGACCGATACCTTGACCGAGTCAATTGCCGATTTCATGCAGCTGCATTTGGATGCCCAACTCTCAGGCGGTGCCCAATTGAAAGGCGCTCCTGGGTCTCGCATTCGGGCTGTTACCCATGCCAGTTACCACCCGGGTTTGTTCCGTCAAATGCTGAATTTGAGAGGAGAGCGCAAACCATTGATTGTGGTCACCGTCAACTTGAGAACCTGTGGGCCGAGCGCGGAATTCAGTGGGAATGAGGCTTCGAACCAGCAAGAAGCGCTGTTTTACAGCACGCGACCTGCCCTTCTGACCCGAGCCTATTTGAGCCTGCATCATTACGACAACCGTTCGGCCGCTGAGATGGAGCGCCTCAAACGCCAGTATTGGAGAACCCGCGAGCTGAATCAAGAGAACTGCCAAGCTCCCTTTCCCACCACCCGAGACTGGCTGGACAACTTGGCCGCCTCTCACTATGAACTGGACCCCAAGGTGCGCAACATGGCCGATGCCTATGTTAAGGAATTTGCCTTTTTGTTGGATGAAAACAGCGCTCGAATCAAGGATCTAAAAGCCATTGTTGAGGAATGCGAACAAGCGGGTTTGCCCTTGCTGTTCCATCTTCTACCGCCCAACTACGCCCATGCGGAAGCCTTGTTTGGCGGTCCCAGGGATCCGGGCAATCTGGTGCAATACATTGATCGAAATCGAGAATTCTTGCTTGAGCAATTTGAGAATTGGGGGGTGCGCTGCATCGACAATTCGCAGCTGGGTAGAGGGGTCGAAAATCAAAGCCATCATTACACTGATCAGTGGTACCCCACCGAACATTATGACGCGGGTATTCGTCAGGCTATCGGTCAATCTTTGGCCTTAGCATTGGTAGAAAAGGGTTCTGATTCTCTGTATATGAGACCGGCAGCCCGCAACCGACCCAATTCCAACATTCCCATGCCCTTGGCTGACACCCTGTTGAATCAATGGCGTTCGGCTCGAGGTTTGGGCTTGTCTAGTCTAGCCCCTATGAGGGTCTTGGAATTGAAAGAAGTGGCCTCGGCGTCTGGATTGGAGTTTTGGAACGGACATTATTGGCTGGTGGGGGACAATGCTCCTTACTTGTTTGAATTCGATACAGCTTGGCGTTTTTTGGCGCGATACCCTTTGCATTCGAAGTCGGAAATGCCCGATAGCCTGTATCCGGGCAAAAGCAAACCCGATTGGGAGTCACTGGGCATTCGTGATGGACAGCTTTGGATACTGGGATCAGGGTCCAAACCTGACAAACGGGATCATTTTCTGATTTGGAACCAGGGTGCCGTCCAAATCAAAGGCTCATTGACCCATGTTTACCAAGAGTTGTTCGGAGAGTTCGAAAAGCGCAAGATCACCAACAACGAAGGCTTGGTGTTTGGTTCAGGCTGCGTGCTCTTGGCTAATCGCGAGAACAACCAAATCACCATCATGCAAGAGGCTCAATGGGATGCTGTATTGGCGGGTAAGCCCCTTCAACGGGCCCAAGCAATTGAAGTTCATTTGCCTTCCTTGCAAGGCCAAGAAGCCAGTTTGTCGGGTTTGTACATAGATGAGCAAGAGCGATTGTGGTTTACAGCGTCTGTCGAGCTTCGGGAAGAATCAACCTGGGATGGAAGCATTGCCGGTTCCTTCTTGGGCTTCTTGGAACCCCAAGTTTGGAAGCAAGCCTTGCCCAAAACCGAAGATCCAAAGGGTCTTTTGCACGAACTTGAAGTGAGCCCGACCCAAGTATGGTTGGCTCAAGGTCAACCTTGGAAGATGGAGTCGATTGTCGTGATCGGCCACCGCGCGTTTTGCGTCACCGATTCGGATGGAGGCCCTTCCGAAATGCTGGAATTTCTGATTCCCTAGCCGTTAAAAGTTCAGCCGCATGGACAACAAGAAATGCCGTCTAGCTTGGGGAAAGACAAAAACTTCTTGAATGACATCAGCAGAGCCATAGGTATAGCCCCAGCTGTATCCGTTGCTCGCGTAGCGGGTATTGAACAGGTTGATGATTTGCAGGTCAAACACTGGAGAGAAGGAACCCTTACCCAAGGCAAGCGGTTTGCGGGCTGTATAAGTAGCCTGTAATTCGGCGTAGTTGTATGGGTCCAGACTGCGGCTGAGCTCTCCACTGTTATCCAAATATTGGCGCCCTACCCAGCGGTTGCGAAGCTGGAAGGTCCAAGCTGCTTGTTGGTATTGACCACCGGCCA
>JALRLA010000385.1 GCA_023254645.1 Bacteroidia bacterium | reverse complement strand
TGCAGAGTTGTCAATTTCCTTTGCTTCAAACAAAGATGAGACGGCTACGGCTTGCCAATATGTATGCCCTGATAACCATTATTTGGAATCTTGGGGTGATGCAGAACCTCACAACGGATTGTTCCAGTTGTCTCAGCCCACTATTACCAACGTATTCAATACTCGTCAAGCACAGGTTTCTCTTTTGACTTGGGCGGGTGCCTTGCCTCAAACCGATGCAGATCCTTTTGCTAAGAAGGGCATTTTGTCTCAGAAGTTTGAAGCATCTCCATACTACTTGTATGTAGTCAACAACTGGAAGTCTCAAGGCATCGGAGCTGATGCTTGGACCAAAGCTTTGGAGATGGGTTTGATTTCAGGTACTTCTGCAGCAGGCAATACTGCTTACATGGGCAATGCCGTTGCATTGGCCTCTGAAGTGTCAAGCAAAGCTGGATCAGGCTTGGAAATGGCCGTTTATTCTGGAGTAGGTGTACGCGACGGTGCTCATGGCAACAACCCTTGGTTGCATGAAATGCCAGATCCCGTTAGCAAAGTGACTTGGGATAACTACGTTGCCTTGCCAAAATCTTTGGCCACTGAATTGGGAATCAAAGAGCGCGATACCGTGAACATCAAAGCGGGTGGTGTTGAATACCAAAACGTTCCTGCTTTGGTTCAGCCCGGCCAAGCCAATGGCACTGTAGCCATGGCAGTGGGTTACGGTCGCACCGCTGCCGGTAAGGTGGGTGGTTCGGTTGAAAAAGGATTCGATACCATTGGTTTCAACGCATTTGCCATGGGTGGGGGAGTTTCCTCTACCTTGACAGGTGTTGAAATCAGCAAAGGCGAAGCCACTTATCACTTGGCTCAGACCCAAACTCACCACAGCATTGAAGGCCGCGACATCGTTCGTGAGACCACTTTGGGTGAATACAAGAAGAATCCAAAAGCAGGCAACGACAAGGCCGCTACACACGTTTACACCATTTGGGAAAAACGCGATTACCGCAAAGACGGTTCACCGAACCACTTGTGGGGCATGGCCATCGACTTGAACGCTTGTACAGGTTGTGGATCTTGCGTAGTTAGTTGTTCGATTGAAAATAACGTTCCTGTTGTGGGTCGCGACGAAATTCGTTTGCGCCGCGAAATGCACTGGATTCGCATTGACCGCTACTACAGCTTCGTTTCTTCTGAAGCCAGCATGACTCGTGAAGACGATATCAAAGCCGCTGATGCTTCAAACAAAGGCGATTACAGCCACTGGGAGAATGTGCAAGTCATTCACCAGCCCATGATGTGTCAGCACTGTGCTCAGGCTCCATGTGAGACTGTTTGTCCTGTATTGGCTACTACGCACTCGAGCGAAGGTTTGAACCAAATGACCTACAACCGTTGCATTGGTACCAAATACTGCGGTAACAACTGCCCATACAAGGTTCGTCGATTCAACTGGTTCCGTTACAACGACAACGATGCTTTCGATTTCCACTTCAACAATCCGCTGGGCAAAATGGTTATCAACCCTGATGTTACCGTTCGTACCCGTGGTGTAATGGAAAAGTGCTCTTTCTGCGTACAGCGTATTCAGGAGGGCAAATTGAAGGCCAAGCGCGACGGCAAATCTCCGAACGATGTTCAGGTAGAAACGGCTTGTCAGCGTGCATGTCCTAGCAATGCCATCGTATTTGGTGATTTGCACAACCCTGAGAGTGAAATCTCAAAGCTTTACCGCAACGAGCGTGGTTTCCGCGTTCTTGACGAAATCAACGTACAATCTTCGGTTACTTACATGACCAAGGTTCGCAATACTAACGCTTAACCTACCTAAAGAGATAAAGAATGATACACGATTCCATCATTAGAGAAAGGCTGGTAACGGGAGACAAGACCGCGGCAGACGTAACCCGCGACATTGCTCGTCCCATTTTGAATCAACCCAGCACTGCCTGGAAGGTAGGATTCACCTTGTCTGTTGTTTTCTTGGGCATCTTTGCTGTGAGCTTGTTTTACACGCTCTGGACCGGTATTGGTGTCTGGAACATCAACAAATCCGTTATGTGGGGTTGGGACATCACCAACTTCGTATTCTGGGTAGGTATTGGTCACGCAGGAACGCTGATTTCTGCGGTATTGTTGCTCTTCCGTCAAAAATGGCGTATGAGTATCAACCGCTCAGCAGAGGCCATGACCATTTTCGCTGTAATCTGTGCGGCCATGTTCCCTGTGTTCCACATGGGTCGTGTTTGGGTAGGTTACTGGGCTCTTCCTTTGCCCAACGGATTTGGTTCTTTGTGGGTAAACTTCAACTCACCCTTGTTGTGGGACGTATTCGCGATTTCAACATACTTCTCTGTATCGTTGTTATTCTGGTACATTGGTTTGATTCCTGACATCGCCACCATTCGCGACAAGGTAACCACCAAAGGTGCCAAATTCTGGTACGGCTTGTTCTCCATGGGATGGACAGGATCTACCCGCACTTGGGCTCGCTATGAATTGATTTCTTTGATTCTGGCAGGTTTGAGTACTCCTCTGGTTTTGTCTGTACACACCATTGTATCTACTGACTTCGCTACATCGGTTATTCCCGGTTGGCACACCACGATTTTCCCTCCCTATTTCGTAGCGGGAGCGATTTTCTCTGGATTCGGTATGGTAGCTACTCTCTTGGTTGTTGCACGCAAAGTGATGAACTACGAGAACTACATCACCATCGGTCACTTGGATGCCATGACCAAAATCATCATGGTAACGGGTTCTTTGGTGGGTATTGCCTACTTGACAGAATTCTTCATCGCTTGGTATAGCGGAGTAGAATACGAACAATACGCTTTCTTGAACCGTGCTTTTGGTCCCTACTGGTGGGCTTATTGGAGCATGATGAGCTGCAACTTGATTGCTCCTCAGGTATTCTGGTTCAAGTGGTGCCGCACTACACCTTGGTTCATCTTCATCATGAGTATTGTGGTGAACGTGGGTATGTGGTTCGAGCGTTTCGTGATCATTGTAACCTCTTTGCACCGCGATTACTTGCCCTCAAGCTGGGTAATGTATTCAGGTTCATTAACAGAAGTAGGCTTGTTCCTGGGTACTTTCGGTATCTTCTTTACATGCTTCTTCTTGTTCGCTAAGTTCTTGCCTGTGATCAACATGGCTGAAGTTAAATCCATCTTGCGCAACCGCGAGTAATCAATAGGAGAATTGCTGAATGGCTATTTTAGATAAAAACCTAAGTCTCCGCAACCGTAACAAAATGTTGGTTGGCGTGTATGAAGACGAAGACAATTTGATGCAAGCAACTCAATCATTGGTTGATGCTGGCGTTCATGTGCACGATGTGTACACCCCGTATCCTGTTCACGGACTGGATCGCATTATGGGCATTCGCCGTAGCCGTTTGGCTCGCGTAGCTTTCTTCTGCGGTCTAACCGGATTGAGCTTGGCGATCACCATGATTTGGTACATGTACGTTCACGATTGGCCAATGAACATTGGTAACAAGCCTGAGCGTTTTACGCCTAGCTGGATACCTGTTATGTTTGAAGCTACTGTATTGTGTACGGCTTTCGGTATGGGTTTCTTCTTCTTTTGGAGAAACCGCATGTTGCACGGTGTTAAGAACGAAATTCTTGACCTGCGCCAAACCGATGACCGTATGATCATTGCCGTTGAAACCAAAGAGGGAATGGACGAGAAATCGACCTTGGACCTCATGAAGAAGAACGGTGCTGTTGAACTTCGCGAATTCCACAACGGAGTTCAAACCACTCTATAAATCAAGGATATGAAGAAAGTGAATCCAATTTTATTGTCAGCGATCGCAGCCTCTGCTTTGTTG
>JALRLA010000370.1 GCA_023254645.1 Bacteroidia bacterium | reverse complement strand
GCAAGGAAATGGACAGCCGCTTTGAAGTACCTAGCCACATCCAGCCCGGAACCTATTGGATTCGCGCCGTCGGGTACGACGGTCGTGCGGCCTCGACCAAGGTTATTGTGACTCCTTAACGGGGTTGCGCATCCATCGCGTCGCGAAGCCCCATGGCCATCAAGTTGAAGGCCATGACCAGCAGCATGATGGCGGAGCCGGGTATGAGCACCAAGTAAGCCTGGTCCAATACCAGGTAGCCTAGATTTTCTTTGACCAACAAGCCCCAGGAGGGTGTGGGGGGTGCAACGCCTAGACCCAAAAACCCGAGACCGGCTTCCAGCAAAATGGCTGAGGCAAAATTGGTGGTCGCCAAAACAGTGAGTGAACCCTTGAGGTTGGGCAAAATGTGCCGAAACAAAATGTGTGCAGTGGGGAAGCCCGTAATGCGGCTGGCCAATATGAATTCCTTGTTTTTGAGTTGTAGGGTTTGGCCTCTGACGACTCGAGCCACTTCTACCCAGGTGGAAAGGCCCGTGGCGATGAGCACTTGTAAGTAGCCTTTGCCCATGAAAAAGCTCAAGCCCAAGGCCAATAGCAGGGTGGGCAATGCCCAGAAAACCGTAATGAGCCAGGTGAGGCCAGCGTCTAGTTTGCCCCCGTAATAGCCGGCGTACAAGCCGATACTGGCTCCTATGATCAAGCTGATCAAGGTGGCCAAAAACCCTATGCTCAAAGAAATGCGCGCCCCAATGATCATGCGGGAGAGTATATCCCGACCAAAGGCGTCGCTGCCCAGCCAAAAGTGGCGTTTTTTCAAGGAGTATTGATTGATTGGCAAACTCGCTGACTGTCCGGTTTTGGGGGAGACGAATGTCCAATTTCCGCCGCTTTGCTTGAGGGTTGATGGATCGACCGAAACCATTTCACCGCGCCCTGCCCATCCGCTGAGAAAGAACCAAAAGGGACGCGATTCTGCGCTGTGTTGTTCCAAATACTCAACCGTGCTGCCTGGTTTCAAGCTGCCCCACTCGGGCATGATTTGGTTGGCATTGGGGCTGTCGTCGGGGCAGATGGCGTAACCCAAAATGGCCAGAAGGGCGAAGAGGGCACAGAGGCCGGCCCCCATGAGGAATTGGGGTTGTTTACGCAGATTCTGTTGCATGGCCTTCGCTGGGTTCTTCGTGGCGGTGGTAGAGGTCCAAAGCGACGATAATGGCCGTAAAGACCCAGAAGGGAACACCAATTTTGTCGTATTGGCTGTAGTTGTTCAACAGGGCGTGGAAGTAGTAGGTGCTCAGGCCGAACAAGGCCAAGGTGGCGGTAATGCGCACGGGCCTATTGGAGGTTCGTGCCACCAGTCGAAATCCCACCCAAAGGGTAGACAGCACCAAGGCGACAAAAAAGAACAAACCGGGATAGCCACTTTCGCTCATGGCTGAGAAAAACTCCGAGTGAGCATCGCCCAAATCGCCGGCATGGGTAGAGATGATGGTCAGTTCCGAACTTTTTTGAAAGGGGGCGTATTGGAACACATAGGTACCCGGGCCAAACCCGAACAAGGGTTTTTCGCTGACCATGCGGCCGGCGCATTTCCAGCGGTTGATGCGCTCTAGGTTGGAGGGGTCTGTGGTGATGTTGGAAACCGATTTTACGTGGCCTTCTAGCTCGTCGCTTGAACCTTGTTTGTTGGCCTCCAGCGAATACAAAATTTGGTCTTGTTGGGACAGGGCCACCGTGCCGCCTACCAGCAGCAGCAATACAATGTACCCAAAGCGAACCTTCATTTTCAATAGCGCAAAAACGCCCATGGCCGCAATCAAGCTCAACCAGGTGGCGCGGGTATAGCTGACCAAAATGCCAAAGAGCAAGATCAGCAGCGCAAATCCCAAAATGGGTACCCAGGGCATGCTAAAGCCCATGGCTCGTGCATTGAAGGTGTAAAACGCCAAAATGGGCACAGCGAAAGCGATCGCAGCCGCATACATACCGTGATCAGGGAAAAAGGGCCAGGAGATGCCATAACTAGAGCTCCGGGCAAAGCCATCGGCGGCGTGTTTGACCAAGGTGATGACAACCAGGGTAAGGGTAAAAAAGGCGAACAGTTTGAGAAACTGGTGAATGGTCTGGTAGCGGCGAAACAGCCGAAGCACAAAGAAAAAGTAGACCACGATGTACCAGGTGCGGGCCAAGCTGAACTTGAAACTCACCATGGGCATGCTACTGAAGGCCGATGCCAGCCAAAGCCAACCCGCGTAGGCCAATACGGCCAATACGATGGGGTGTTTGAGCAAACGCGTATCTATCTGCCCTTTGAGCATGAACCAGACTACGATGGCCACAAAGGCTAAAATGTAGACAGGTTCGGTAGGTAAGGCGAGGCCTAGGCCTGCTCCCAAATCTTGGAAGTTGATGGAGAGAGGAGCCAAGGCCCCGAACAAGAGTATGGTGGTTTCGGTTCGAAACACCAATCCCAAAAAGACAAGGACCACTAGGGGTAGGGCCATCAACAGGGCATACCCGTGCAAGAGGCCCCAGACAAAACCCGTTGACATGACCAGCAAGCCCAGCCAGAACAGCCAGCGTTGCAAAGGGGTCCAAGTCGACAAGGTCGCCACGGCGAAGGGGTTTAAGCGGTTTTGCTTTGGCGGGCCAATTCGAGGCCCAACAGCACCACGCAGGTTCCAGCAAAAGTGGCCAATACAGACAAGATCAAAACAAAAGTGCGTTTGGGCCAGGCTTTGATCTCGGGCACCGAAGCTTCTTCAATAGTGAACTTGTGGCTAAGGCGTTCGCCTACGTCAACCTGGCGTTTTTCCAGCTGAGCCATCAAGTCAGATTCTTTTTCTTCTTCTAGTTTGATCAGCTCATTCAAGGCGATGAAATCACCCCCGTTGGCCACCAGTTGCTTTTGTTCTTCCAAGAGCTGCTTCAAACGACCGGTATTGCCGCTGGCTTGCACCTTGTAAATTTCTTCGGCCAAAGCGCGCGACTGTTCTTCGTAGTTGGTTATACCTTGGGTACCCAAATCGCGCAGCTGATTTTTGATGCCGGTGAGCTTGTTCTGTTTGCTTTCCAAGGCGCGTTGCACGATGTCCAAGGCGGGAATGGACACCTGCTGCTGCACTTCGGTTTTGATGCTGTCGTACAAGGCGGCAATACCATTGGCTAAATCGGCAGCCATTTTGGGATCTTCGTCCAACACCTCAATCTTGATGCTCAAGTAACGGGTGCGCTCAAAGCTGAAGTTCTCCTTGATTTTGTTGTCCAGAGCATACTTGGGAAAAGACTCGGTTTTGGGGTCAATGCCGTAGTGCTTCATCAAATTGAAGTTCTTCACCAAGCGGCCCAACAAGGCGCCAGATTGCAAAACCTGCAAGGCTTTCTCGGCATCTTCTTCTTCTCCGTACTCCAAGGGGTCTTGTTGACGCTGATTCAAATCGGTCAACAAGGCATTGGAGATGGAGTTGTTCTTGGTAGGGTAGAAAATATGGGTGGCCTTGTACTTAGGCGGCGTGATGGCCGGCATGGTCATAACAATCGACACCAGGGCGCCAATGGCGCAGCTGATGAGCAATACTTTTCTCCATTTCCAGAAGAAATTGATGACAGAGACAAGGGTAATGGGTTCGATATCTTGGACCAATTGGTCGGAGTGGTTCGCGTTCGATTTTGTACTCATGGACAGCAGTTTGCAACTTGGCGTTTGGCCAATTCCTCAAATTTATTGAAATGTGGTGACCCACAAACCATTTGGGGCCTAGAAATCGAAAAACTTGAATACCGAATCGTAGGCTCGGTCGTCTTCAGGGCGTTGGTCTTCGGCCAAATAGGTGCCTACAATTTCATATCCCTGGCGTCGCAAGGTCGCTGAAATGGCTCCGGCCAAGGTGGTGTTCAACTTCACGTTGACTTGGTAAAAACCGGGCTCGGTTTGGTTGATCATCAGACCCAAGATCTTGGCCCCATTCTCTTCTACCCAGCGCGCAATCTGCGAGGGAGCAAAGTCACGATCGCTGCAGCGCAGCACAATCACAGCCCCTTGGCCTCGGTAGGTCATCGAGGCTGAAATTTGGCGGTTGATGTCTTTCTGATCGATGATGCCCTGAAATTCCCCATTGCGATCCACGACGGCCAAAACCGACAGTTCGTGGCTGGCCATGGTGGGTACGATTTCGTACAAGTGCTGGGTTTCCAATACCGCCGCGCTGTGTGGGTTGTAAGCGAGGCATTTCCCCAATGTTTGGGACTTGTTGGTCTCCAAACTCAAGCGTTCCAGACGGGCATAATTGTACAGCGATTTCTTGTCCAAAACAGGAAGTTCAGACACTCCCTGGTTGCACAAAAACTCCAAAGCCGCTTCTACGCTGTCGCTGCTGCGCAGAGGGCTGAGTTTGTCGCTGATCAATTCGCTGGCTATCACAATTCAAGTATACCGAGTTCTGATGGGCAGAACAAACCCCATTTTTGCCATTTTAAAGTCAGTGCTTTCAAGCCAGCCCCTTACCAACGGTGCGATTCCTCGTGGTGCCAGGTACCTTGAACCTTAAGAGTCTGTTCGATGAGTTCGCGTGCGCAAGCGTTGCCACCAGAGAGGGGCGAAATGTAGACGGCGATTTGAAGCACATCGAGACAGGCATCAGCCGGGCAACAGGGCAAACCCACTTGCTGCAAGAGGGGGATGTCGGGCATGTCGTCGCCCATGTAGGCAATCTCGGCATCGCTCAGGCCGTGCTTGGCTTTGAACTCGGCGTAGGCCGCTTCTTTGTGCGATTGACCCAGGTACACATCGTGCAGGCCCAGGCCCTCGAATCGGTGGCGCATTCCCTGGCTTTTGCCGCCCGAGATGACGGCCACTTTGTAGCCCAATTTCACGGCGTGCTGCAAGGCGTACCCGTCTTTGATGTTCACCGAGCGAAGCTGTTGGCCTTCTTCGGTGACCAGTACCTGGCCGTTGGTCAGTACCCCGTCAATGTCAAAAACGAAGGCTTTGATCTGGTTGAGTTGTTCGAACAAATTGGGCTTTGTCATTAGTGCGTGCGGGTCATGCTGGGAGGGGTGGCCAATACGAAAGAGGCTTTGGTGCGTCCTTCCTCGTCGGTTTCCAATTGGCTCATGTCGTCTTGCAACTGGGTAGACAAGGTGATGATTTGGGCCTGCGGGGCGTATTGCTTGAGGTACCAAACCATGCTTTCAAAGTAGTCGCTGTGGTAGGCGCCGTTGTAGTGAATAAGCAGGTCAATTCCGCTCAAGTGTTCGGAAATGCTGTAGGCCATGGTGGCGTCTTTGCTGGCCTGAGCCATAGGCAAGTTTTGGCCTCCGTGACCACCTGCCATGGCGAAAATATCGGCGTAGCAGCGAAGGCTGCTGTCATAGGCAAAGGGAAGGGGAGCGATCCACGCTGTTTGATCGGCTGAGAGCGAATCAAAACTGCCTATGCCTTTCATGTAGATTTGGTTGGCCAATCGACGCGGGATGTTGCAGGCCCAAAAGGGAAGTTGTTTCTCCTTGGCGAACTCCAAAAGGGGCAAATAATCGGTTTGCATGTTGGGCCACAAATTGATGCTGTTTTTCAAGCGCTTGTAGGCCGGGTCAACGCCCCAACTCATCATGCTCGGCGCTTTGGCCTGAGCGGGCATGCTGTCTGCCGGCGGATTCAGGTAGGTATTCAAGGCCCATTGCTGGTCGCGCTCGAACATCTCAGCGCCCAAAGCCATTTTGGGAAAGGAAGCGTAAAGGTCAGCGGTCAGGGATTTTTGCATCCAATGCGCGATGGGGTCGTCGTGCAATTCCCCAAACAACAGAACTGTGGGCCCTCCGTGGCTGGCGATTTGCTGTTCCAGGCTTTTCAAAACCTGGGCGTAGGAGCGTTTCTTTCCTTGGCCCGAAAACCATTGGTAGGCTTGCATGTCTTGGGCCCACAAGGACAGGGAACCCCAGGCCCATAAGGCGGTGATGGCAATCAAACGGCGCATGAAGCAAATATAGTCCAAACCGCGAGGGCGTTTGGAAGAGTCAAGTCAATCTTACCAACCCAAAATCCAGGCGAAGATCAAGGGTGCCACGATGGTGGCGTCGCTTTCCACGATGAACTTGGGGGTGTCGATGTCGAGCTTGCCCCAGGTGATTTTCTCGTTGGGTACAGCGCCCGAATAGGAACCGTAAGAGGTGGTAGAATCGCTGATCTGGCAGAAATAGCTCCAGAAGGGAATGTTCTCCATTTCCATGTCTTGGTAGAGCATGGGCACTACGCAGATGGGGAAGTCGCCAGCGATGCCGCCACCGATTTGGAAGAAACCAATGCCCTTGCCTTCGCTGTTTTTCACGTACCAATCGGCCAACCAGGCCATGTATTCAATGCCGCTCTTCATGGTAGAGGCTTTGAATTCATTTTTGATCACGTAAGAAGCGAAGATGTTGCCCATAGTCGAGTCTTCCCAGCCGGGAACCACGATGGGGAGGTTGCGCTGAGCAGCGGCCAACATCCAACTGTCTTTGGGATCGATTTCGTAGTACTGCTCCAACTCGCCACTCAACAAGATTTGATACATGTATTCGTGGGGGAAGT
>JALRLA010000321.1 GCA_023254645.1 Bacteroidia bacterium | reverse complement strand
CTGGAACCTATACCCTGAGGTTTACAGCCAGAAATGCAAAGGGACCTTCCCTACCCTTCGATACAAAAATCACCGTCAATCCGTCTCCAAATAAGCCCAGCACGAGCCCAAAAGGCAATCAGGAAATCTGCGAAGGAAGCCAACTCCGTTTGTCAACACTAAAAGTGAACACTTCGGGATATACCCAGAAATGGTTACCTGGAGGGCAGACCGCTACCTTGATTTATGTGAGCGATTCCGGAACCTATTACCATGAAGTTACCAGCGACATGGGCTGCAAAACGCTGTCAGACCCTGTTCGCCTGAGCATCAATCCACTACCGGTGGCTCAAGCCCAATGGCTCGATTCTCCGGCTGTTTTTTGCCAAGGACAAAGGGCTGAAATTCGCGTGCAACTGGAATTGGGAGATTCCATTTCAATCAGCGGCGGCAATGGGACTTTTTCTACTGATTCCATTCTTTGGGCACCGATAAATACCGGAAACAATGCTGTCAATCTAGTGGCCAAGTCTACCAAAGGCTGTTTGAGCAAAACCTTGGTTCTGAAGGCTCAAGGGGTGGATACGGTCAAGTCTGCCGTTCTGGCCGGCATCGATTCTAGTTTAACCGAATTGACATTTAGGTGGATGAAAAGCCCCGAAATAAGCGAGTGGTTCATCAGCCAAGACAGCGGAAAAACCTGGATCTCGAATTCATCTGACACCAGTTTCACCTGGACCCTAGGTCAGGGAAACAAAACGGTTTTACTGGGCATAAAAGGCCGTGATTACGGGCCTTGCATTTGGAACCAATCGACCTTTGTCCAAGGGACTACCCAAAGTTGCAAACCCATTCCCTATTCATGGTCCTGGTTAAAGAAACCCATTTGTGTTGGAGATTCCGTCCATCTTGCTCTGAACGATCTCCCAACGAGTTATTCTGTGCTTTGGGACGGAAATCCAGAAGGGCAGCGAAGCGAATGGAGATTTGCTGTGCAACAACAAAAATGGTCAGTGAAAATTTCGGTTTTGGATTCTCAGCAGCTCATTTGTGGAAGCAGCGACCGACGCATTGAGCTCAGCTTGTCGTCTCTTGATCCAAAAAGTCTTTCACTCGACATGCTGGATAGCAGCCGCAGCTGCACCCATGAGTTGCTCGTGCAATACAGCACCTTATCGGATAGCGTAAGTACTGTTTGGGCCGTCTTTGGCTCACAAACCTATTCCCTGAAACTAGGTCAAAATCAATCGGCCGTTTTATCCCATCAATCTTCGCCCTTGCTGTGGTTAGAAGCCACCAATGCACAAGGATGCAAGGCCCAAAGCAAACCCATTTCGCTGCTGTACCCACAAAAACCCAACGCTCAGGCTACTTGGAACTTCCAAAACGACAGCATTCAATTCTTTGCCGTAGAATCTGCTCAGAATCACCTTTGGTACATGGGTTTGACAGCAGGAAATTGGATGGATAGCAGTCAAAATGCTCAACCCACATGGAGCATCAAAGATTGGCCTGGAGAAAAGGTGGCCTTCTCCCATCGAGCCAGCAACGATGGTTTCGGTTGTGCGACCCAATGGGACTCAGTGGCTCTTCTTCCGGTCAATCGAATGAGACGGGCCTTTATTCAAACGCCGGTACTCTCGCCCAACCCCGTTGTCGCAGGCCAAGCACTGAATATTCCCAAAGGGTGGTCGGCCACAACATGGACCAATGCCATGGGGCAATCCATTGAATCGGTGTCCAACAATGCTCAAATTGCGCCATTGACACCAGGAATCTATTATTTGACCCTGAACAAGCGAGACCATTCGGTCATCTTGCCTGTCATCGTGCTAGAACCTTAACCCAGGTCTCTTTCCACCAAAAAGCCCATTTTGCCCATTTGGTAATCGCGCATGGCCGCCATGATTTCGCTTTGATTGCTCATCACAAAGGGGCCATACGATTCTACACGCTCAGCAATAGGAGGCGCTGAAACGTACAGGAACTTACAGGGTTCAGCGGGAACGAATTCGAAATCTCCTTCCTTCAAATCCACCAACTCGGTAGCCTGAACAAGGCCATGGCCCACCAATCGTCCTGAGCCACTGAGCAAGTACAGCAAAGCGTTATGGCCCGGCTTGGTCACCAAGTTCAAAGCCACATTGGATTCCAGGCTCCCGAATGCCGAATCAACGGCAAAAGCCGTTTTCAAAGGACCATTTATTCCTGCTTGAGAACCTGTTGCCATACGGGCATGGGGATGACCCGGTAAGCTCGGCATTTCCTCGGCTTGGCAAGCCAAGTACTGCGGGGCCATCATTTTGAGTCGTGAGGGTAGATTCACCCACAATTGAATGATTTCTTGTTGACCACCAGAGGCGCAGAGTTCGGCACTAGGCCGCTCGGAGTGAACCATGCCCATACCCATGTCGCACCATTGAATGCCACCGGCCTTGATCACGCTGCTGTTGCCACGAGAATCTCGGTGGTGAACATCGCCTTGGTAGATGAAGGTTACAGGAGAGAATCCGCGGTGAGGATGAGGTCCAACACCCGAATTGTAGGGATCAGACCCCGCTTTCACTTCTGAATTGTGATGATGAATCAACAAAAAGGGGTCAACTTGATCGACGGCTTGAGTCGGCAGTGGCTGAAGAAGGGGAATGCCACCCATGTCCACCTCATACGCTGGCAATGTGCG
>JALRLA010000304.1 GCA_023254645.1 Bacteroidia bacterium | reverse complement strand
AGCCATGAGCGTTTGGCTCAGGTACTGAATAAGGGTTTGGCATTGTTGCTCTTTAGTGAGGCTGAAAATGCCCCTTGTGTGATTTCGGAAGCCCTTTGTTCGGGGCTGCCGGTGGTTTCGTCTGATGTGGGTGGAATTGCTGATATGGTTGAGACCCCTGCCGACGTATTGTTGGTGGCCGCCTCTGATGTTGAGGGATTGACCAAAGCCTTGGTTCGGGCCCGGGAATTATTTTTAAAGGAGGAGGCGGCTGCGCGGCTTCGCCGCGCTCAGCGCGCGGGAGCGCGCTACGGCCGTGCGGCCGTAGCCGCCGCCCTAGAAAGGGGGTACGGTTTTTAATGTGTGGCATCGATGCGGCCTTTCAGGCCCTGCCCCAAGATTCGGCCGACTGGCAACTGCGCCTGGAGAAAGTGTCGGAGCAATTGGCCCACCGAGGGCCCGATGCGGCGGCGTGGAAATGGGCCGATGAGCGGCATGTGCTGCTGCACCGAAGACTGAGCATTGTGGGTCTGGGCCCTGCTGGAGACCAACCCATGAGCGATGGCCGCTTCCTGCTGACTTACAACGGGGAGATATACAATTATATAGAGCTAGCCGAGCAAGAGGGTTGGAGCCTGGAATCGGGTACCGATACCGAATTGCTGCTTCGCTTGTGGGCAGCCTATGGCCCTGACTGTTTGCACCGACTGGATGGTTTTTTTGCATTTGTCATATTGGATCAGGAGCAAAAGCAAGCCTGGGCCGTTCGCGATTTCTCGGGAGTCAAGCCCTTGTATTTCAGCGGTGATGGCCACAGCCAAATGGCTTTTTGCAGCGAAGAATCCCCCTTGGCAACGAGCGACAAGGTTCATACAGAGGCCATTCGTGCCTTTTTCAATGAGGGTTTGAGCGATGTCCTGCCTTGGAGTCAAGGCCTTCAAGAAATTCCTCCAGGCCATTACCTTCAACTGCATTGGACAGAAACGGCCTTGAGGGCCGAAGAGCCTGTCAAATGGTACAAAGGAGAGAAAGCGTCCATCAAGGATCTGAAAGAACATTTGCTGGGCTCCATGAAGCGGCGATTGCGAAGCGATGTGCCCATTGCCTTTGCCCTCAGTGGGGGATTGGATAGCGCTGTTTTGTTGGGGTTGGCCCGCGAGATATTGGGCCCCGATGCAGATTTGCACGCCTTTTCGGTGGGAGCACCGGGCATGCCTGGCGATGAATCCGATTGGCAAGAACAGGTGGCCGATTATAATAAGGTCA
>JALRLA010000292.1 GCA_023254645.1 Bacteroidia bacterium | reverse complement strand
TGGCCAGTGGATGGCTGTAAGCAGTATGAGAACCATGGTTTTGGCCTGTGCGCGCATGCATTCAAAGTTCACCATTGTCAGGTACAATCCCTATAAAGACGAGTAAAATTGACAATGAGTGGCCTGAAGCAGTAAGGAATTACCTTTGTGAGATGCGCATCGTGTTTTTTGGAACCCCAAATTTTGCTGCCCATTCATTGAAATCAATTGTACAGGCTGGATTTGAGGTGGTTGGTGTAGTGACGGCTCCCGATCGTCCGGCTGGACGAGGCCAAAAAATGCAAGCCAGTGCCGTGAAACTGGCAGCCCAAGAACTTGGATTGCCCCTATCCCAGCCTGAAAAGCTCAAGAGTCCAGAGTTTCAGGAACAGCTTAGAGAATGGTGCCCAGACTTGGGTGTAGTCATTGCATTTCGCATGTTGCCTGAAATGGTGTGGTCTTTTCCTCCTATGGGTACCGTGAATCTGCATGCCTCGCTGTTGCCCGATTACCGTGGAGCGGCGCCCATTCAACATGCCATCATCAACGGAGAATCCATTACCGGTTTAAGCACCTTTAAATTGGTTCACGAAATCGATACGGGTGATATACTTCTTCAAGACTCAGTTGCCATTGAAGACAATGAATCTGGGGGAAGTCTGCATGATAAACTCATGATCAAAGGGGCTCAAACCATGGTTAATACCCTGTCGTGTTTGAGGGATCAATCTTGTCAAGCTCGTCCCCAAGGGGGCTCATCCAACAAGACCGCGCCAAAGTTGAATCGCGATTTTTGCCGCTTGAATCCAGAGTCCGAGTCAGCGATTCAGTGTGAGCGAAAAATCAGAGCCTTATCACCCTATCCAGGAGCTTGGGTGAAAAGCAGCTGGGGAGACGTGAAGATTTGGGGCAGTCAGAAACCCGAGGAGGGGCCTGGTGATTATAACACAGGCCTATCCATTGAAGGCAAAGATTTGTACTTGAACTGCCTAAATGGTCGATTGCGCATTGAAAGCTTGCAGCTCCCTGGAAAGGGACGAATAAATGCCCGAGATTTCATCAACGGTATGAAAGCGGGATAGTTACTTTTTCTTTTCTAGAATGAAAAAAAATTGGTTTTGTCAAATTAAATTCATTTCTTGCCGATTCAAACACCACAAAAAACGCCTATAAGCCCAACCTATACCTTTAACCATCTTATTGATTGTTTTACTCTAACCGAGAAGGTATATGGATGCACCTATGATCACAGACGGCGTTTTGATACAGCGTTATATCGCTGGTAATCAAGCAGCTTTCGAAACTTTGTTGAAACGCCACAAAGCGCGAATCTTCACCTCTATCTACGTGTTGGTGAACGACCGTTATTTGGCTGAAGATATTTTTCAGGAAGTGTTTATCAAGGTTGTTCAAAGCGTAAATGCTGGCAAATACAACCATGAGGACAAGTTTTTGCCTTGGGCCATGCGCATCGCGAGAAACCTCAGCATTGATCACATTCGCAGCCGCAAACGCATGCCCATGGTGACCGACTCTGAAGGCGGTGATATCTTCGACAACATTGGTTTGTTTGAGAAAAGTCCAGAGCAACTTCGCATTGAAAAAGACAAGAATGCTCATTTGCGTTCATTGATATGGAAATTGCCTGAAGAGCAAAGAGAGGTATTGGTACTTCGTCATTACGCCGATTTGAGCTTCAAAGAAATCGCCGCTTTGACCAATAGCAATTTGAATACCTGCATTGGCCGAATGCACTATGCTGTTTTGAATCTGAGAAAAATGATGCAAAAAAATGCAGTGGCTGTAAAATAAAACCCTAGGGTCTGCGTTTTAACTCTTGAAAGCAGGCCTATGAACACAGCCATTACCCACTCAGAACTGATTTTATATTATTACAACGAGTGCTCTGCTGAGTGTAAAGCATTTATAGACAATAATTTGGCTTCAAACCCATCTTGGTCTGCTTATTTGGAACAAATGGCTGAATTGTTCCATGAATTCGATTTTGCCGAATTGCCTCACCCCACTACATCTAGCATCATTTTGGAAGAAAGTTTGTCTTACTTGCCAACGGTGAGTCACGATTAATTTCGTTGTTTCCTCTCCTTCTTGCCCGTATTTTTGAGGGTATATGGAGAGCATTCCAAAGTTGGATTTGGCTGATTTTACATCGGCGAGTGTTGAAGCTAAAGCAAAGTTCGTGTCTGATTTGGGCAGGGCTTATGAAGAAATAGGGTTTGTTGCTATTCGAAATCACGGCATTCCTCTCGATGAATTGTCTCAGTTGTATGATTCGGTAAGCGCCTTTTTCGGTCTACCTACCGATGTTAAAATGCGTTATGACGATTCTGAGGGTGGCGGTCAACGGGGATATACGGGGTTTGGAAAAGAGCACGCCAAGGGAAGCAATGCCGGAGATTTGAAAGAATTTTGGCATTTCGGCCAGTTCATTGATCAATCTGATGAGAATGCTCCCAATTTCCCGCCCAATAAATGGGTAGAGGAGCTGCCTGGGTTTAACTCTTCTGGAGAGCGCTTGTACAAGGCTTTGGAGTCAACCGGTCGTGAGATGCTTCGCGCTATAGCTTTGCATCTTGATTTGGAAGAAGACTACTTCGATTCGCGAATCTTCAATGGCAATAGCATTCTGCGCGCCATTCACTACCCTCCCATTACTCAAGATCCTAAAGATGCCATTCGGGCTGGCGAACACGAAGACATCAATTTGATTACCCTGTTGGTAGGCGCTTCTGCCGACGGATTGGAAGTGCTTAATAAAAAAGGCGAGTACATACCCGTGACCGAAGTGGAAGACCATATCGTAGTCAACGTCGGTGATATGTTGCAGCGCCTGACCAATGATCGTTTGAAGAGTACGACCCACCGAGTGGTCAATCCGCCGAAGGAGAAATGGTCGGAACCTCGATTCTCCATTCCCTTTTTTTTGCATCCAAGACCCGAAGTCAGCTTGGCCGCTCTTCCTTCTTGCGTGAATGATTCCTATCCCAAGAAGTACGAGGATTGCACGGCAAACGAATTTCTCTTGCAGCGATTGAGGGAAATTGGGTTGATCTAAACAAAGAGATTTTTCAATTCCTGAGCATCTTCAGGCTTCATTTTTCCAGCCAAGATGAGTCGGACTTGCCTTCTGCGCAGGGCTCCTGCGAATTTCTCTTTTTCTAAGTCTGATTCGGGTTCGATTTGGGCCACTTTGACGGGCCTGTTTCTTGCATCCAACGCGACAAATGTATAATAGGCCTCATTGCTTTTGATGCGCACCCCATCGGGAATGCTTTGAGCGTACACCTCAATAAAGACTTCCATCGAGCTGTTAAAGGCTCGCGTCACGTAGGCTGTAAGAGATACGACATCTCCCAAGCGTATGCTCTCTTTGAAACTGACACTGTCAACAGAGGCCGTGACCACAGTGTGTAAACTGTGTTTTTGAGCCGCTATGGCGGCACAAATGTCCATCCAGTGAAGCATTTTGCCCCCCATTAAGTTGTTTAGCGTATTGGTGTCGTTGGGCAACACCAATTCTGTCATGGTCGTCAGAGAGTCTGAGGGTCGTTTGGTTGAGTACTCGTTCATGATGGATTATCGGAGGTGAAATTTCGCATAAAAAAAGGGGACCGAAGCCCCCTTTAGAAAATATCGATGGAATAATTAGGCTTCAGCAGAAACAACAGAGACCATGCTCTTGCCATTTTTGCCTTTGCGGAAGTGAACCTTACCGTCTGCCAGAGCAAACAAAGTGTGGTCTTTTCCTACACCTACATTAATATCAGCATTGTGAACAGTTCCACGCTGGCGAACGATGATACCGCCCGCTTTGATGGTCTGACCACCGTATACTTTGACTCCAAGACGTTTGCTGTGGGATTCGCGTCCGTTCTTGGAGCTACCCATACCTTTTTTGTGTGCCATTTCTTTTTACTTATTGTGCTTAAGCGGTGATACTATTGATGATGATGCGGGTCAAGTAGTCACGGTGACCGTTTTTCTTCTTATACCCTTTTCTTCTTTTCTTTTTGAAGACGATTACTTTAGAACCTTTGCCGTGTTCTTCAACGGTGGCGGTTACTTTGGCTCCCTTGACGGTGGGAGTTCC
>JALRLA010000288.1 GCA_023254645.1 Bacteroidia bacterium | reverse complement strand
TAAGGTCCTGCCTATTTTTGCCCTAGGCTAATTATCCATCGTCTGTTAATTCAAGTAAATATATCGAAGCTTCAAGTACTAGCCCCCATCGGGGTTCATGCCCTTGAACGCAAGGCGGGTACGCTATTGAGTGTATCGCTGTCGGTTATGCTGAACAGGGATCCAAGCCAATCCTGGGCGTTACCAAATAGCGTAGACTATGCAGATTTGGTCGCGTTGGTTCAAAAAATGGCCCAAACCGAATATCAGCTGTTAGAAGAATTGGGGCAGGGTATTTTGGAAGCCGTTGGTGATCGCTACTCTGAAGTGGAGTCGGCCACAATTTGCATAGCCAAACCTCATATTCACATTGCAGGAGCCAAGCTGAAATCTTGCTCAGTAGAATTAAGCCGAGTTTTTCGTCATTAAACGGTTAATCAACGGCTCGTTATGCCTTGATGTCCTACCTTTGTTTTATGGTGAAAATCTGGCCATTCGTTTTCCGAATTTCCTTGCTTCTGCTCGTGGTTCTTCCAACGGGTTTAAGGGCTCAAATTGGCTTGTACGGTTGGGTATACAACGAGCGAACCTTGGAGACGATTCCGGGAGCCATCGCCATTGATTCCGCTACCCACGAATACACCGAAGCTACGCAGCAAGGTTTTTATCAGCTGGCTACTCGTAAAGGCTTGAGAACCTTTGTTTTTGTTGCCAGTGGGTTCAAACCGCTTCGGGTGGAATTGGATATTGACAATCCCAAGAGTTACAATGTGTTTTTAACCCCGACTCCACGCGGGAAATCAGATTCCTCAGCCCAGTACTTGAGTTTGTATGATGCTCAAGTGAGTTCCTACAAGCCTTTGAAAAGACAAGTGACCGATGCGCCCACTTTGTTGAGTTTAACAGACCCCATCAAATACCTTCAATTCCTGCCCGGGGTTTCAGGTGGCCTAGAGGGTCTGAGTGGAATGTATGTAAGAGGGTCCAATGCCGATCAGAATTTGTTTTTGATGAATGGCCTACCCATCTATGGAAATGGTCATGTTTGGGGCCTGTTGTCCAATTACAACCCCGAAATCAACAAAAGCGTAGTGTTGTACAGGGGAGTGGCGCCGGCTCGATTTGGAGGCCGCGCTGGCGGTGCCGTTATGGACGTCACCACTCAAGGCGGATCGGCTGAGAAAACAAGCGGTTCCCTTCAAGTGGACCCGCTTTCGTTCAACTTATCGATTGAAACACCGATGGATCTTAGCGGTCGAACCACCATGGCTTTGAGCATACGCCGCAGCTATTTGGATTGGCTGTTTGATTTTAATTCTTCAGACGGAAGCTCTTCTACAGTGGTCAATATGCATGATTTCAATGTCAAAGTTGATCATAAACAAGACCAATACACCCAGTGGTCCTTTTGGTTGTACAATGGCCGAGACAAATACCAGATTCGCCAATTTGCTCAAACATCTGATTCAGCGGGAGCACCCATTGATGCATCAATTCTATTGGGTGTGACTTGGCAAAATACCTTGGCGGGGGTTTCCTGTTCCCACATCTTCAATTATCGACATTTCGCAACCTTTTCAGCGGGTATGTCAAGGTACCGCTTTTACAGCCCCATCGATATTCGAACAGTATATGATTCTGGCTCTATCAATCAACAAGTTTCGCATTTGTCTTTTTCCACTGAGCACGCCATTACCGATTTTCAAGCCCAAGCCGACTTTAGTTATTTGTTGGACAACAATAGCCGAATTCGATATGGGACCCAGTGGGTGGCTCACAACATGAAGCCCGGCCTTGAGTATTTGGGCATCCAATCGAATGGAAATCCTTACAGAGACACCCTCTATGGGTTGGAAAACGCACAAGTTCCCGTAGAAATTGCCAATTATGGGGAATGGGAATTGCATCCCAATGTAGGATTGTCCATCAATATGGGTCTTCGTTCTTGGACCTACATATCTGGAACGAATTTCTTCACCCGCTTGGAACCACGGTTCTTGCTTTCCCAGATGATGGAGGGGCAGAAAAGATTCCAATTGGCGGCCGGGGTATCCAATCAAGGCATCCACCAATTGTCAAGCATGGTCGGTATTTTACCCAGAGACATGTGGTTTCCTACATCGGGAAATTTCACTCCTCAAAAAACCTTGCAAGCCAGCGTAGGCTACCGCCAACCTTTGGGTTCTCGGTTTGAGATGAGCGCCGAAGGGTTTTGGAAAAAGTTCTACGGGATTACCGATCTCACAGGAGCTGCCAATGATGTGCTCAAGCCCAATTTCTGGGACGAAGCCATTGTTCAAGGTGAAGGATCTGCCCGTGGCTTTGAATTCTTGATTGCCAAAAACTCGGGTAAAGTGACGGGTCTTGCTTCTTATACCTTTAGCCGTTCTGAGCGCACGTATCCAGCCGTAAATGAAGGCAATCCTTATCCCTTTCGATGGGATAGGCCTCACAAGGCTAGTGCGCAGTTGACTTGGTACATTGCGCCCACATTCCGTGTCAATGCTTCTGGGGTATTCATGAGTGGCAATTTGGCCACGGTTCCCTCAAGTCGCTATGTAACGACCGATGGAAGTTTGGTTTACGACTACAGTCAAAAGAACAATTACCGATTGCCCGCTTACAAACGAGTAGATCTTGGGTTTACCAAAGCCATACATCCTGAAATTCCTAGAGGGTACAATGAGTACTATGGCATTCAGGTATACAACATCATGGGTTGGGTGAACCCCATGTTTACCAATCTCTCATTTGAAAACGGTGAGGTAAAACTCATTGGAATCCACCTGTTTACGTTTGTTCCTTCGGCCTTTTATAGAATTGAATTTTGATGAATCATTCGAAAATTATACTGAGTCTTTTCGTCTGCGCAGCGCTTTCAGCCTGTGAAACTGAATTGGATTCCTCCATGCTGACCTACAAACCACGGTTGGTAATCAACAGTTTGATGACAACCGATCAAGCCGTTTGGGCTTCAGTGAATTCCAATATTCCCTTGGCTGATAGTATGGGCCCAGCCCCGATAGAAAATGCCACGGTAATTCTCTTTGATCAAGTAGGAAATCAGTACCCCATGCCCTTCAATTTTGGTCAAGGTCGTTACGAGGCATCTATTCTTCCAAAACCTGGCGAACACTATGAAGTCGTGGCCAATTATGCCAATTTTCCTCAAGCTACGGGCAATACCACGTTGCCTTCAACTGTGAAAATCACGCCATCAACTTGGGTGGATAATACAGGGGTGGATGTTGATGGTTTCCCTACCGGAACCTTGTCTTTGAAAATTGTCGATGACAAGCAGGAGCGCAACTATTACAACATTTCCTTGTAC
>JALRLA010000255.1 GCA_023254645.1 Bacteroidia bacterium | reverse complement strand
ATAGGCTTATCGCGGAAATACTCTGTTTCGGAAAGAATCACCTTCAAGGCCCTAAGCACCGATTGCACGAACAGCACAATGGCAATGACAATGTAGACATCAACAATGTGTTTTACTGGATTGATAAAGTCCGGAAAATCAGCGAATACTATGCCCAAAGAAGCCTTGGCCAAAATGGCTGGTACTACATGGGCCAACTGCCGAAACACCCTTTTTTCTACCAATACATCATCGACCGTTGTTTCGGAATTCGCGGCCAATTTGGTCAGGAAGTTCAGCATCCACCGGCGGGTGAGAAAATCGACCAACAGAATGGCTAAAATTAAAATTCCGATCATCACCAACAGGTTCACACCATTAGCGACCTCTTGTCCAACTCCCCAGTCGACGAGTTGGGTTTTCAACCATTCCGCGCAGCGTTTTTCAAAGGTCCAGGCACTCAGCATGATTCAAAAATACAAAATCTACCGAGGGGCTAAGACCCCAATCAGAATGTGTCCAACACAGCAGACCAAAGCTTGCGGCGCAATTCGAGCGATTTCAATGCATAAGCCTCGGCTTCATCCCATTTCTTGCTGTCATTACCACAAAGCTCCTGCATCAACTGCAAACTCAAGGGGCCGTGATCATCGCCATCCAATTCAATGTGGCGTTCGGTGTAATAAATCAGGGAGGCCAACTCCGAGTGATTTTGGTGCAGAGCGTTCAAAAGGGGCAAGAACATGTCTGGGATCAAATCTTCCCGGCCAAATGTGAAAGCAGAAGCTACCGCATGCACCGGAGCCGATTCTGCCAATCCCAAGTGAAATTCGACAAACTCAACGACAGCAGATGGCAATTGCGCTTCGTGCAATGCCACTTTCCAAGCTTGTCCCTCTTTTATGCTTGACAACAATTGCAAGATCGGGCGTTCGTTGGCTCCAGCCGCTTTCATGGCCTCGACATACATCTCAAAGTGAGATAGGCTCCGACCATCGGGTAGTGTATCGCTCTCTTCACCCAGCACAATCTCATTCACGAATCGTCGCATAATGGGATTGGGACTCGGCATCCACGGCAACTCAACCCCTGTCAACTCCCGTTGCAAGCGTTTCAACAAGGTCATAAAATCCCACACGGCAAAGACGTGGTATGCCAAGAAGGTTTGAAGACGCGACAAGGAATTGAGCTCTAGGTAAATGGGGTGGTTGAGAACCTCCAACTTCGAGGCTTGAATGTTCTCTTGCAATCGCTTGACTTCAGGATTCATGATTCGTTCACAAAGAAACGACCGCACCTTCACTAAGGTTTGGACTGTTTTATCAGATTTGTGTCAATCCAGCCGCCGTTAATCTTCGGCCGTTACCTGGTACAAGAGCGTGTAATCGCCTCGTTCACCGCTGAACTCTTCATCGAAGACTTTTTCTACGACTTCATCAACACCCAACCGGTTGATAACCCTGAGATAACCAGAAAAGCGAACGCCCATACCCTCGTAATCACTGTGGTATTGTTGCCACTGGTAGGATTCACCCGCTTTAAGAATCACCGCTTCATCAAACGAATCACCGTTTTGGTTTTCCCAATGGTAACGAGCAACAACATCCTGAGAACGATGGTTCACCACTTCTGCCGTAGTATTCACATCCAAATAATACCAATAGTCATCATAACTACAGGAGCCCAAACTCAGGCCCAACAAGGCAACAACAACCAATACAGCGGTTTTCATTTGTGAATGTTCAGGTGGTAAATATAGCGAAAGCCTAAGTTGAATACTCCGTATCGAGTAACCAAATCCTCTACTCGATTGCTTGAAATTTCTTTATACACCGTACCCTGCTGGCTAAACTCCCATTCCCGGGTATATTCCCGGTAGCGCAATTGTCCTGCATAATGCTGCAAAGAAGCGCTCAAGGCCCAACTGCTATGAGGACTCACACGCCGCTCATAGGAAAAATCAAACCGGGGCCAAAGGCTTACTCGCTCCGTGTTGTTAGTAAAAACATAGGTATTGATTTTCAGTTGGCTCGGAGTATTCACCAATGTATCATTGATGCCCGTTGGATCTGTGGGCCACCAATCAAAATCGTTGGTACTTCTCCAGCCCATGAAGTAATTCAGCTGGGCCGACATGCCCAAGCGAAACACCCAGGGGTGCTGGGTTCCACCTTCTTTTCTCCATACCGGTCCTGTGGCAAAGCTTGCGTGTTGGCAGCCGCGCTTGTCAGGTGTCGGCTCCCACATGTACCGCTGAAACAATCCATGCTCCCACCCAAATTGCGTGGACCAATCCCAATGTTCGCGCCATGATTTAGAGTATCCCAAGCTGTAATGCACACTGGGTCTGTAGGGGTACCCAAACCCTTTGAATGGCATCTCTCCACCACGGTATGAAAACAGCGCATGTTCAGTAGCGAACCACAACTGAGGCCTGACCCAAGCTTGTGATTTTTTGATGCGCTCTAAAGTGTAGGAAGTGATTACCGTACTCGGCAAACTCAGTTTCGGTTGACCCAGGGTATCGCCTCCAATGGAATCAAGAGCAACCAAGGGCCGAGCACCAATACCAATGGGGTTCCAATAAGCACTGGGATTGGCCAATTCGCCGTAGAGAAAGCCGAGCAAATCTTGATAAGCAGCCCCAACCAATATACCCAATCCACCCCCTAATGCCGTGGCCACAGCACCTTGGCTCAGTCCCACTGCTGCCGCTACCCCGATGGCCACTGGAGCTACCACATTGGTCAACCCTAATTTGGGGGGAACCTCGAATGACTGATAAAGCTGGTAAGGCAATTCCATGGAATGATCAAACGATTGACCCTTAGGACACAGCAAAACAGACAATGAATCTCCAGGCAATCGGCGAAACACCATCGCATTGTGCATATACTCTTTTTGATCAAATTCACGAAAACTGGGCGTTGCATACACCTGACGAGTCATCAGCAAAGAGGAAGACGTCTTTGCAGTAGGCGAATACAAAATGACGCGGTGACTATCCGTATAGGAGGTCAATTCACCGTAAACTGAATCGGGCAAACTAACACGGGCCAAGTTGCTAATGAACAACTTGTTGCACGAACCCAAGAGAAGGGACAGAAACAACATGGCCAAGGCTTGCCAACGCATCATTCGAAGATACTCTCAAGGCCGCAGGAATTCATCAAAGTCGCTTCATCTCCCTGTTATTTCGACAAAAGGGCACGATTCAGACAACCAAAGCGTTATAGACTTTGTCTATAAACCCAAGGGCCACCCATTGGCCCTACCTTTGCCACGCATGTTCAAGCGCCTGAAACCATATCTGTTGTTGAGCCTTTTGGGGCTCATTGGCAATTCCGTGTGGGCTCAGCAAGGGTTTGTATTGAACGGCAATGCCATTCGGCAAGCTGACAGCTTGTTTGAATTGACTCCCGATCTTGGGTGGCGCAATGGCAGTATTTGGAACCAGCGTCGAATTGACCTCAAAGAAAATTTTCGCATTTACGCCCAATTGAACTTTGGTAGCAATGACGGTAGTGGAGCCGACGGCATTGCCTTCGTATTGCAAAACAAAAACAAGAATGCCGGCTCAGCAGGCGGAGGAATCGGTTATGAGGGCATTAGCCCTTCCGTCACGGTTGAATTTGATGACTTTCAAAACTTACCCGGCGATCCTGCCGCTGACCATGTGGCTTGGACCAAGAATGGGAATACCTCACACGGGGGCAGCAACGACATTGTAGGCCCCAAAACCGTGGCCAACTTGGAGAACGGCCAATGGCACCCAGTCGTATTCACTTGGGACGCAAATACCCAAACTTTTGTATGCAAATTGGATGGGGTTCAGATGTTCAGCAAATCCTACGACTTGATCAACTTCATTTTCGCAGGGTCACAGTTTACGTATTTCGGATTTACAGCCTCAACAGGAGGCTTGAGCAATCGCCAACAGGTTCGCATCGATTCCTTCTTTGTTAGTTTTGAAAACGAGTGCAGCCTTGTCGTGAACGGCGCCTACAAACCGTGGCGCCAATGCTGGGAAGACACCAGCACCCTTCAAGTCACCTTTAACGCCCCCACGGGCACCTATACCAAAATAAAGTGGTTCAACGGAGATACCACGACACTCACGAAATACAAATTCGATCCCAGCAACCGAAAAGCCTGGGTGCAGATCAGCAACAAATACGGCACCTGCAAAGATTCAGGGCTGGTAAACATCATTCGACCGGTTTTGGATTTGCCCGACATCATCGATTCCTCCTGCGTAGCCCAAAGTTATACGATCAAGGTTCCCGGGTATAGCAAATACCTATGGCAAGATGGAAGTCAAAACCCCACCATCATCATTGACAAAGAAGCCAAGTACAACTTGAAGGTCACCGATGGATACGGCTGCAAAACCCAAGACAGCTTCACCTTAACGCGCAAGCCCAATCCCGTGAAAATTGATTCGGTTTGGGCTTGGGACGCCTCTTGTTTTGGTTACGCCGATGGGCAAGCTCGGGTGGTCAGCACCAACAAACCCTGGCAGAATTTAACCTATTACTGGCCTCAAGGTGGCCAAGGAACGGCCCATATCTTCAAGCTCAAAGCCGGTTCCTACAAGGTTCGTGTCAGCGATCAGAATTTCTGCGTAGACAGCGCCATTGTCGTTGTGGGCGAACCCGATCGCTTGGAATTGCAAACCACCAAAATCACCGATGTGCTGTGCAAGAGCACAGCTACAGGATTTGCAGAAATCGAGGCTACAGGTGGCACGCCTACCTACACGTTCAGTTGGAACCCGGCTCAATTGGGCAACTCTCCCACCGCTACCAATTTGTATGCGGGTATCTACAAGGCCTATGCCGTTGACCAAAACGGATGTCGAGATTCCATCAATGTACTGATTCAAGAGCCCGATACCTTACTGATCAGCGTTTCAGGATTTCGCGGCGATTGCGCAGGTGATAAAAAGGGTTTCATTGAATGCCTAACCCAAGGGGGAACTCCAGCCTACAGTTGGACATTAACGCCCCCCCTCAGCCCTGTACAGAAAGATCCCGATGGTCAGCATTCGGCCTTCCGAAATTTGGCAGCAGGGAACTATTTGGTGACGGCCACCGATGCCAACGGATGCACCGATACCGCATGGCAGATTATTGCCGCCGTACCCGAAATCCAATTGACCATCGACACCCTGATAGGCGTCAAAACCGGGAGTTGGACGAATTTGAACGCCAACGTTAATCCGCCGGGAGATTACCGATACGATTGGACCCCCTTAGACTCATTCCGAGACCAAACCAATGAAATAAGCCCCCGCATACGCGCCTTTCAGCGCATGTTGATCAACCTGATGGTCACCGACCCCAATGGCTGCACACAAAAGGCCAGCCTGGCACTGAACACCATTGACCCTTTGATTGAATTTTGGCTGCCCACCGCCTTCACGCCTGACGGCAACGACCGCAACGACGGCTACGCGCCAGTTGGAGAATTTGACCGCGCCGATTTCAGCATTTACAACCGTTGGGGGCAATTGCTATTTGTATCCAGCCCAAGCCAACCCTATTGGGACGGCACTTACCAGGGCAATTTGGTCCCCGATGGGGTGTACATCGTTCATGCCGATATGTATTGGACCGGTGTAGGTCAAAAACGCCACAGTTCCGCAAGCTTTACCTTATTGCGCTAATTGCTTGTGTATTGCCCCATTCCTTTCTGAGATCCAAAGGGCAAATGCATTTAAGCCCGCATCATAAATCGTATCTTTGCAGCCGATTTAGCGAGACCCATGGCCAAACACAGCATCATTTACACCCTGACAGACGAGGCACCTGCCTTAGCGACCTATTCCTTTTTGCCCATCGTTGAGGCCTATGCCCAAAAAGCGAACATTGAAATCGAAACCCGCGACATCAGTTTGTCTGGCCGTATTTTGAGCCAGTTTCCCGAATACTTGAAGCCCGAGCAGCGCATTGCTGATGATTTGGCTGAATTGGGACAATTGGCCACCCAACCCGAGGCCAACATCATCAAATTGCCCAACATTTCGGCTTCTGTGCCTCAGTTGAAAGCTGCTATCGCTGAATTGCAGGCCCAAGGCTATGCCATTCCCAACTACCCTGAAGACCCCAAAACCCCCGAAGAGCAGGAAGCCAAATCCCGCTACGACAAGGTAAAAGGTTCTGCCGTAAACCCTGTTTTGCGCGAAGGAAACTCCGACCGCAGA